>DATHAU010000172.1:0-1905 GCA_035296545.1 Microvirga sp. | reverse complement strand
GGGGATCCATAACCACAGCGGTGGGAGGAAGAAGCCGTGGCATCCACTGTGCCTTCTCCTGCGTCGTCAGCGATTATGGATCCCGGGCTCCGCTGCGCGGCCCCGGGATGACACGCGAGCCGCATCCTGCACGCGACCCCCTTGCCTCGCCCTCGACTCTCCGGTTCGAAGGACCGGCCGGAGCGCAGCCGAGAGGACGCCTCTCGGCAGCCGTTTCCAACTTGCGTTTCCCCACCGATACGGCCATATAGCGGGTGGGAGGTTGGCGAGGGACGTCTCACTCGCCAACCGGGTCAGGTCCGGAAGGAAGCAGCCCTAACGAGACCGAACGGGTCTTCGTCCAGCCTCCCACCCCGGCGCCTCCCGAGGCGCCCCACGATGATCCCAACGCCTTGCAGCATATGGACGAAACCACAGCCGGCACGCCCCTGAACGACGAGCCGGCCCTGCCGGGTTTTGCTCCTGCGCCCGCTGCTGCGCCGGCTGCGCCCTACCGCGTTCTGGCCCGAAAATACCGCCCTCGCACCTTCGACGACCTGATCGGCCAGGAGGCGATGGTGCGCACCCTCTCGAACGCCTTCGACACCGGCCGCATCCCGCAGGCCTGGATGCTCACCGGGGTTCGCGGCGTGGGCAAGACCACCACCGCCCGCATCCTCGCCCGCGGCCTCAACTACCAGACCCCGGACGGCTCCGGCGCCCCCACCATCCACATGCCGGGCCTGGGCGTCCATTGCGAGGCGATCATGGAATCCCGGCACGTGGACGTGCTGGAGATGGACGCCGCCTCCCATACGGGCATCGAGGACGTGCGCCAGATCATCGACGGCATCCGCTATTCCCCGGCCTCCGCCCGCTACAAGGTCTACATCATCGACGAGGTCCACATGCTCTCGGAGAAGGCGTTCAACGCCTTCCTGAAGACCCTGGAGGAGCCTCCGCCCCACGCCAAGTTCGTCTTCGCCACCACCGAGATCCGCAAGGTCCCCGTCACCATCCTGTCCCGCTGCCAGCGCTTCGACCTGCGCCGCATCGAGGCCGACAAGCTCGTGGCGCACTTAAGCCGCATCTGCGACGCCGAGGGGGTGCGGGCCGACCGGGAGGCGCTCGCCGCCATCGCCCGCGCGGCCGAGGGCTCGGCGCGCGATTCGCTCTCGCTCCTCGATCAGGCCATCGCCCATGGGGCGGGCGTGGTCACGTCCGACACGGTGCGCGACATGCTGGGGCTCGCCGACCGCGCCGGGATCATCGATCTCTTCGAGGCGGTGATGCGCGGCGACGTGGCGGCGGCCTTCGCAGGGCTTCGGGCGCAATACGATGCGGGGGCGGATCCCGCCGTCATCCTGTCGGATCTCGCCGCCTTCTCCCACGTGGTCACCCGCCTCAAGCTGCTTCCGGAGGCGGCCCGGGACCCGGCCCTGTCCGAGGTCGAGCGCGTGCGCGGCGCGGATTTCGCCCAAAGGCTGTCGGTGCGCACCCTGTCCCGCGCCTGGCAGATCCTGCTCAAGGGCATTCCCGAGGTTCAGGCCGCCAACCGGCCGGTGGCGGCGGCCGAGATGGTGCTGGTGCGCCTCGCCTACGCGGCCGATCTGCCCACGCCCGACGAGGCCCTCCGCAGCCTCAGGGACGGCGCGCCGCTGCCCGCAGGCGGCCCGCCTGCGCCGTCTCCCAAGCCCAACGGACCCTCCGCCTCCGGCGCCATGGCGCTGGCCGCCTCCCAGGCCCAGCCCCAGCCGCGCCCGCAGCCCTCCGCCGAGCCGACCCTGCGCCTGCGCCGCTTCGAAGACGTGGTGGCGCTCGCCGGCGAGAAGCGGGAGATCATCCTGAAGGCGGCCCTCGAGCGCGACGTGCGCCTCGTGCGCTTCGAGGAGGGCCGCATCGAGCTCAGCCTCACCGAGACCGGCA
>DATHAU010000171.1:0-4604 GCA_035296545.1 Microvirga sp. | reverse complement strand
ATTCCCGTCCACAACGAGAGCGCCAATATCGCGCCCCTGTGCGAACGGCTGCTTCCGGTGCTGGAGCGGATCGACCCCGCCTGGGAGGCGATCTTCGTCGATGACGGCAGCCGGGACGAGACCTGGAGCCTCGTCAAGGACCTGAGCCGCCGGGAGCCCCGGATCGGGGCCGTCTCGTTCAGCCGCAATTTCGGCAAGGAGATCGCCATCGCGGCGGGACTCGACCATGCCCGGGGCGACGCGGTGGTGATCATGGACGCCGACCTCCAGCACCCGCCCGAGATGATCGAGGCCTTCGTGGAGCGCTGGAAGCAGGGCTACGACATGGTCTACGGCCAGCGCACGGACCGCTCGGACGAGACCCGGACCCGGCGCGGCTTCGCCCATCTCTTCTACCGCTGGTTCTCGCAGTTCGGCGAGGTCGGCCTGCCGGAGGGCGCGGGCGATTTCCGGCTCATCGACCGCAAGGGGGTCGAGGTGCTCAAAACCCTGGGCGAGAAGGCGCGCTTCTCCAAGGGCCTCTATGCCTGGATCGGCTTCAAGGGCACGGGCGTGCCCTTCGTGGTGGAGGAGCGCCGCTTCGGCGCCACCAAATGGAGCTTCCGCAAGCTCGTCCGCTTCGCCTTCGACGGCATCGCGGCCTTCTCGACGGTGCCCCTGCGGATCTGGACCTATCTGGGCTTCGTGATCTCGTTCCTGTCGATTGCCACCGCGATCTTCTTCTTTATCCGAACCATGCTGTTCGGCACCGACCTGCCGGGCTTTCCCAGCCTCATCGTGTCGATCATGTTCTTCTCCGGCATCCAGCTCATGTCCCTGGGCGTCATCGGCGAGTATGTGGGCCGCATCTTCGCGGAGGTGAAGCGCCGCCCCCTCTACGTGGTGGCCGAGCGGATCGGAGGCGCGGCGCAGGTGAGCGACAGCCTGGTCCCGGACAACTACCTCCTGCGCCAGGCCTGACCGATGTTCCGGAAGATCCTTTCCGTCGGCGGGTGGACCCTGCTGTCCCGCCTGACGGGCTTTATCCGGGACGTGGTGATTGCGGCCGTGATGGGGGTCGGCCCCATCGCCGACGCCTTCTTCGTGGCCCTGCGCATTCCCAACCACTTCCGGGCGATTTTCGGCGAGGGAGCGTTCAACAACGCGTTCCTGCCGGTCTACGCGCAGGTTCTCGAGTCGGGGGGCAAGCCCGCCGCCGGTTCCTTCGCCGGCCGCATCACCACCCTGATGCTCCTGGTGCAGATCGCGCTGCTGATTGCGGCCTTCCTGGCCATGCCGGCCGTGGTGGCGCTCCTCGCCCCCGGCTTCGTGGCCGATCCGGCCAAGTTCGACCTGGCCGTCACCCTGACGCGGATCACGTTTCCCTACCTTCTCTTCATCACCATCGTGACGATCTATTCGGGCATCCTGAACGCCCATGACCGCTTCGCCGCCGCAGCCGCCGCGCCGATCCTGCTCAACGTGGCCATGGTGGCGGCCCTTGCGGCGGCGTTCCTGTTTCCCAATGCGGGCTATGCCGCCGCCTGGGGCGTCACCGCCGCAGGCATCCTCGAACTGCTGCTGGTGTGGGGATCGGCGCGGCGGCTCGGCATCGCGCCCGGGGTGGAGAAGCCCCGCCTCGACCCGCCCATGCGAACCTTCTTCAAGGCCCTCGGTCCCGCCGTGATCGGCTCCGCCGGCGTGCAGCTGGCGATCTTCGCCGATACCATCATCGCATCGTTCCTGCCCACGGGCGCGGTGTCCTCCCTGTATTTCGCCGACCGCATCTATCAGCTTCCCCTCGGGGTGATCGGGATCGCCGCCGGCACGGTGCTTCTGCCGGAGATGAGCCGCCGGATCGCCGCCGGGGACGAGGCCGGGGCCTATGGGGCGCAGAACCGGACCATCGGCCTGACCCTTGCGCTGGCGGCTCCTTTTCTCGTCGCCTTTCTCGCCATGCCGGAGCTGATCATGGCGGCCCTGTTCCAGCGCGGCGCCTTCGACGCCGCGGCGGCGGAGCGCGCGGGCGCGGTTCTGGCGGCCTATGGCCTGGGCCTGCCGGCCGCCGTGCTGATCCGCTCGGCGGTGTCGAGCTTCTATGCCCGCTCCGACACCACGACGCCGCTCATCGCCTCCCTGACGGCGGTGGGGGTCAACATCCTGGTCAAGATCCTGCTGATGGACCGCTATGGGGTCGTGGGCCTTGCCCTCGGCACCGCCATCGGCGTGTGGGTGAACCTCGGCCTGCTCTTCGCCCTCGCCTATCGCCGCGGCTGGACGGCCCCGAACGCAACCCTGGGCAAGGCCCTCGCCGCCGTCGCCATAGCCAGCCTGCTGCTCGCCGCCTTCGCGGCCTATGCGCCCGGCCCGGTTTCGGCCTGGACCGGCGGGCTCCCGGCCTGGCGCAGCGAGATCGGGCTCGCTCTCGTGGGCGCAGGCGGCGCGTTGATCTATGGCGGCGCGCTGCTGCTGGCCCTCAAGGGCCTGGGGGTCAGGCTCTCGCGGCGCTGATGGACGCCAGGGTGAACAGCTCCCGCTCGGCCGCAAAGCCGCGAAGGCGGTGGCGGCCGAGGGAGCGCACGGGCTCTGGGCTTGCGGCCGCTATGCTCGACGACATCACCAGGGGGCAATCAAGCACCGTGCAGAGCGCCTCCATGCGGCTCGCCTCGTTCACGGCAGGGCCGATGACCGTGAAGTCGAGGCGGTTCGCGGCGCCGATATTGCCGTAGTACACGTCGCCGCAATGGAGCGCGATGTCGAGGCCGAGGGGCGTCTCGCCCGCATAGAAGCGGTTGACGCTCTCGTTGCGGCCAAGCGCCGCCTGCCCGGCCCGCACGGCCGCCGCGCAGGCCTCGTTCTGCGGCTGCGACTCGCTGATCGGGAACGCCGCCAGAAGGCCGTCGCCGAGGAATTTCAGCACCTCGCCGCCCTGCTCCGCCACGGGCTCGGCCATGGCTTCAAGGTGCCGGTCGAGGCGAGCGATGAGCCGGGTGCCGGCGGTGTCGGCGAGGGCCGTGAACCCCCGCAGGTCGGCGAACAGCAGCGCCGCCGTGAGCGTGGTGCCGAAGCCCCGGCGGATCTCGCCGCTCAGCACCCGCCGCCCGGCCGAGAGGCCCACATAGGTGTCCAGGATGCCGACCGTGAGGTCGAGGAGGGTCATGCGATAGGCGGCGAGCCCCAGCAGGGGCAGAACGGCGTCGATGCGCTCGACCTCCTCGGGCCGGAGCCCGCCGTCCCGGCCGCTGGAGAAGGCGGCCGCGATGCCCCTCAGGTCCGGCGCGGCGGCGTTTTCGAACCGGATCAGGCGGGCGAGATAATCCCTGCCGCCCGCGCGCCTGATATCCTCGAAGATCGTGAAGGCATCCGCCTGCGGATCGCCGAAGCGCCAATGGCTTTTTGCGAGATCGGACCGGAGCATGAACCCGAACGGGCTCACCTCGAAGGCGTCGGTGTTGCGCTCGTGGGAGACGCCTTCGATGAGCGTCCCGGATCGAGGGGTCCAGATGTGGTTGTAGACCCGGATGGTCGGGTTGACGGTCGGCAGGGCGATATAGGACCTGACCAGCGGAATGCCTTCCGCCACCAGCTGCTCGGAAAAGCCCGCGATCAGGGACCCGATGTCCGACCCGTTGAGGCCCTGGTCGATGATCCAGTGTTCAAGATTCGCCATGGCGGGCAGTCTACCGTTCTGATCTGGAATGTTCCCCTGTCGTGCGACGGGGCGATGACCGGGTCGGCGCTAGCGGCCCGCGTGGCGGGTCGCCCCGCCCGTGCCCGCGATCTCCGTCAGGAGCTTGCGCCGGGCGGCGACGGCGAAGGGCTGGGTTTCGTTGGCGATCTCCACGAAGCTGCCCGGGCCGCCGATGACGCTCTGGCCGTAATAATCCTCGAGCGACATGCCGCCGGGGCCGCCCGGTCGCCCGCTGCCCGGGCGGCGGATGGCCAGCGCATTGATGGTGAAGCCTTTCGCCAGGGCCTCGGCCCGGGCCAGGTCGAGGGGCCGGCCGTTCATGTTGGGACCGTCGCCGGACACGTCGATGACCTTGCGCGTCCCCTCATGGGCGTTGGACTCCACGAGGCGCACGGAGAAGTCGATGGCGTTGGAGATGGAATTGTAGCCGGAGGCGCCCCGCGGCGCGCTCAGGAGCTTGTCGGCGAATACCCTGGCGCTCGCCCCGTCGCGGATCACGTGCCAGTCGACGATGAGAACCTGCGAGTTCGGTCCGCCCCATTCCATATAGGCGACCGCGATCGCCCCCAGGGGGCCGTCCTTGATGCCGGTGAGCACGTCCTGGCTCGTGAGCGCGTCGGCCCAGCCCTTGCGCTGGAGGCGGAGCTCCTCATCGTCGATGGAGCCCGAGCCGTCGGCGGCGAAGACCAGTTCCAGGTCGACGGATTCCGCCCGGGCGGGCGTGGCCAGGAGGCCGAGGAGCAGCAGGCTTGTCAGCAGGAGGCGCATCGGGGTCTCCGGGGCTTGAGCGCAGTGCCGGAGCCATTTAGGGCGCAAGGCAGCCTTGGCCGCCTTGCGGGAGGATCACAACTTCGTTGAGGCGCTCTTCACGGCCAGACCGGCGGCTCAAGCCGCCCGGCTCACGCCCTTGTCGTGGGCGAAGGCCCAGTAGAGT
>DATHAU010000170.1:0-4887 GCA_035296545.1 Microvirga sp. | reverse complement strand
CGGGATCCATATCCGCTAGCGGTCGACGATGAGGCGCAGACCGTCCCGCCCTTCCTCGCACTGTCGTGGTTATGGATCCCCGCCTGCGCGGGGATGACAGGTGAGGGTGGCGCCACGGGAGAGTGCATTCCCACCCCGGATCAAATCCGGCAATGGCCGGGACCCGCGTCGAATGAACCTCCGACGCGCAGCGCCGGAAGGCCCTACCACATGTCGAGGGCGACTCTCGCCTCGTCGGACATGCGGCTCTGGTCCCAGGGGGGATCGAACACGATGGTGGCCTTGACGCTCTGGACGCCGGGAACCATGGAGACCGCGTTCTCGACCCAGCCCGGCATCTCGCCGGCGACCGGGCAGCCCGGCGCGGTCAGGGTCATGTCGATGGCCACGTTGCGGTTGTCGTCGATGTCGACCCGGTAGATGAGGCCGAGCTCGTAGATGTCGGCCGGGATCTCCGGGTCGTAGACGGTCTTCAGGGCCGCGACGATCTCGTCGGTCATGCGGTCGAGCTCTTCCGGCGGGATCGCAGTGCCGGGGGAGACCTGCGGCGCGTTGGGCGCGTCTTGGATCGGGGTGTGGTCGTTCACAGGTTCATCCTCAGGCAAACAGGGCCTCGGCCCTTTGCAGGGCGTGGGCCAGCTTATCCACTTCTTCCATGGTGTTGTAGAGGCCGAACGACGCGCGGCAGGTGGAGGTCGCCCCGAAGCGGTCGAGGAGCGGCATGGCGCAGTGGGTTCCGGCCCGCACCGCCACCCCCTGCCGGTCGATGACGGTAGCCACGTCGTGGGCGTGGGCGCCCTTCATCTCGAAGGCGATGATGGCGCCCTTGCCCCGGGCCTGGCCGATGATCCGCACCGAGTTCATGGCCCTCAGGCGCTCGTGGGCGTAGGTCGAGAGGGCGGCCTCGTGGGCCTGGATGTTCTCCCGCCCGAGACCCATCATGAAGCGCAGGGCCGCGTCCAGGCCGATGGCCTCGATGATGGCGGGGGTGCCGGCCTCGAAGCGGTGCGGCGGGTCGTTGTAGGTGATGCCCCCGCACAAGACCTCGCGGATCATCTCGCCCCCGCCCTGGTAGGGCGGCATCCGGGCGAGCCATTCGCGCTTGCCGTAGAGAACGCCGATGCCGGTGGGCCCATAGACCTTGTGGCCGGTGAACACGTAGAAATCCGCATCGAGGTCGCGCACGTCCACGTCGAGATGGACCGCCCCCTGGGCCCCGTCCACCAGCACCGGGACCCCGTGCCCGTGGGCGATGCGGATGATCTCCTTGATGGGCGTCACGGTGCCCAGCACATTGGACATATGCGTGATGGCGACGATCTTGGTGCGCGGGGTGAAGAGCTTCTCGTATTCCTCCAGGAGGAAGTTGCCCTCGTCGTCCACCGGAGCCCACTTGATCACGGCCCCCTTGCGCTCGCGCAGGAAGTGCCAGGGCACGATGTTGGAATGGTGCTCCATGATGGAGAGGATGATCTCGTCCCCCTCCCCGATCCCCATGCGGCCGAAGCAGTCGGCCACCAGGTTGTAGGCTTCCGTGGCCGATTTGGTGAACACGATCTCGTCCACGGATTCGGCGTTGAGGAAGGCGCGCGCCGTCTCGCGGGCGCGCTCGAACCCGTCCGTCGCCACGTTGGCCATGTAGTGCAGGCCGCGATGCACGTTCGCATAGCCCGTCTGCATGGTGCCCACCATGGCGTCGATGACCGCGCGGGGCTTCTGGGCCGAGGCGGCGTTGTCGAGATAGACGAGCGGCTTGCCGTAGACCTGCTGGCCCAGGATCGGAAACTCCGCCCGGACCGCCTCGACGTCGTAGGGCTTCACTTGCATGTTCATCGCTCTAACCATTCTCTGTCGTCATGCCCGGCCTTGTGCCGGGCATCCACGCCTTTGCTTCGGACCGCCCAAGAGAAACCATCCCTGGGAAGACGTGGAAGGCCGGGACTGATCCCCGGATCAAGTCCGGGGACGGCCATGACGGGTGAGGCTCAAGCCCTCGCCCGCAGCCAATCCTCGACCACGCCGATCAGCGCCTCGCGAGCGGCCTCGTTCTCCACGTACTCGACGGATTCCCCCAGGAAGGCCTGGACCAGGAGGCTTTCGGCTTCCTTCTTCGGCAGGCCGCGGGCCATGAGGTAGAACAGGAGATCCTCGTCGAGCTGACCGCAGGTGGCCCCGTGGGCGCATTGCACGTCGTCGGCGAAGATTTCGAGTTCCGGCTTGTTGTTCATGGAGCCCCCCTCCGCCAGGAGGAGCGCCGCCGACATCATCCGGCCGTCGGTCTTCTGGGCATGGGGCGGAACGATGATCTTGCCCTGGAAGACCCCCGTGGCCTCCCCGTCGATCACGGTCTTGAACAGCTCGCGGCTCTCGCAATTGGGGCTGGCGTGATCCACCACGAGGGTGGAATCCCCGTGCTGGCGGCCCTTGAGCATCGTCGTGCCGTTGACCCGCAGGTTCGTGTTCTCGCCGGAAAGCACCACGAAGGCCTGGTGCCGGGACGTGGCGGAGCCCGCCACCACGTTGATGCTGTTGAAATTGGCCCCTCCGCCGATCCGCGCCGCAAGGGTCGAGAGGGCCAGGGCCCCGTCGCCCTCCCGGTTGAGGCGCACATGCTGCACGTCCGTGCCGTCGCCGGCGACCATCTCCACCACGTCGTTGGGCTGGTGGTTCAGGCCGTCGGCGCTCTCGTGGGACTCGAGCAGGGTCACGGTGGCGCCCTCCTCCACCACCACGAGGATGCGGGTGGCGGCGGCAACGGCGGATTCGCTTGCGGTGACGAAGCGCAGGTGGATCGGAGCCTCGACGGGGCCCGCGACCCGGATCATCACCCCATCCGCCATGAACGAGGTGTTGAGCTGGTAGACCGGGTTCTCGCTCGCCCATGGGATCGGGCTCAGATGGGCCAGCCATTCGTGGCCGCTCGCCAGGGCCTCGCCCAGGGGCACGATGTCCACGTTCTCCGGCAGGTTGCGGAAGTCCACGGCCTCGCGCACGAAATGGCCGTTCACGAAGGGAACCTCGAGCGCCTCGACGCCGGAGAACGCCCCTGCGTCAGCCAGCGCCGCCCGCGCCTCCTCCGCGGACGGGATGCCGGCGAAGGGCGCGACGTCGCGCAGCAGGGCGCGAAGGTCCGTGTACTTGAACTCCTCCACCCGACGATGGGGCAGGCCGGCCTTGGAGAAAAGCTCGAAGGCCTGGGCACGGGATTCCACGTTGCCCGGCAGCAGGGTCTTGGCGGATTCGAAGGCCTGGGCCAGCGCGGTTTCCGCCGGCGTCTTCATGAGAGTGACGTCAGCCATGTCAGGCGGCCTCATTGTCCCGGTAATCGGCGTAGCCGTTGGCCTCGAGTTCGAGGGCCAGTTCCTTGCCGCCCGACTTCACGATGCGGCCCGACGACATCACGTGGACGGAATCCGGCACGATATGGTTGAGCAGGCGCTGGTAGTGGGTGATGACCAGGAAGGCCCGGTCGGGGGAGCGCAGCGCGTTCACGCCCTCGGACACGATGCGAAGCGCGTCGATGTCGAGGCCGGAATCGGTCTCGTCCAGGATGCAGAAGGAGGGCTGGAGCAGGGCCATCTGCAGGATCTCCATGCGCTTCTTCTCGCCGCCGGAGAAGCCGACGTTGAGGGCGCGCTTGAGCATGTCCTTGGGGATCTCGAGCTGGGTGGCGGCGGCGTTCACGCGCCGGATGAAATCCGCGGTGGTCAGTTCGTCCTCGCCGCGGGCCTTGCGCTGGGCGTTGAGCGCGGCCTTGAGGAAGGTCATGGAGGCGACGCCGGGGATTTCCAGCGGGTACTGGAACGCCAGGAACACGCCCGCGGCCGCGCGCTGGTCCGGGTCCATGTCGAGCAGGTTCTGCCCGTCGAGCAGGATCTCGCCGTCGAGGACCTCATAGTCCTCCTTGCCGGCGACCACATAGGACAGGGTGGACTTGCCCGACCCGTTGGGCCCCATGATGGCCGCCACCTCGCCGTTGTTCACGGTAAGGTTGAGGCCGTTGAGAATGCGCTTGTCCTCGATCTGGACGACGAGGTTCTTGATTTCGAGCATCTGAATATTCCGTTTGTTAGGCGTGGATGGCCGGACCAAGTCCGGCCATGACGGGCTGTGAGGCCTGCTGCGTCATGCCCGGGCTCGTCCCGGGCATCCACGTCTTGTTCCTTGAGTTAACCCACCGAGCCTTCCAGCGAGATCGAGATCAGCTTCTGCGCCTCCACGGCGAACTCCATGGGGAGCTGCTGCAGCACGTCCTTGACGAAGCCGTTCACGATCAGCGCCGTCGCCTCCTCGGCGGAGAGGCCGCGCTGTTGGCAATAGAACATCTGATCCTCGGAGATCTTGGACGTGGTCGCCTCGTGCTCGAACACGGCGCTTGCGTTCTTCGACTCGATGTAGGGCACCGTATGGGCCCCGCACTGGTTGCCGATGAGGAGCGAGTCGCAGTTGGTGAAGTTGCGCGCGCCCGCGGCCTTGCGGTGGGCCGAGACCAGGCCGCGATAGGTGTTCTCGGACCGGCCCGCCGCGATGCCCTTGGAGATGATCCGGCTTTTGGTGTTCCGGCCGAGATGGATCATCTTGGTGCCGGAATCCACCTGCTGCATGCCGTTCGACACGGCGATGGAGTAGAACTCCCCGCGGGAATTGTCGCCGCGCAGGATGCAGGACGGGTACTTCCAGGTGATGGCAGAGCCGGTCTCCACCTGGGTCCAGGTGATGACCGAGTTCCTGCCCCGGCAGTCGCCACGCTTGGTGACGAAGTTGTAGATGCCGCCCCGCCCTTCCGCGTCCCCCGGATACCAGTTCTGGACCGTGGAGTACTTGATCTCGGCGTCGTCGAGCGCGATCAGCTCCACCACGGCGGCGTGAAGCTGGTTCTCGTCGCGC
>DATHAU010000169.1:0-4132 GCA_035296545.1 Microvirga sp. | reverse complement strand
GGCGCGGCGGATGACGCCGCGCTCTTCTTTCCACCGTCGCGGTGATGGACCCCGCCTGCGCGGGAACGACAGGCGAGGGTGTCGCCCAGGAGGGTGGAGCGGGAGCGGCGCGGAGATGGTCCGGCTCAGCCCGGCTGCGGCCCCTCGTAGCCTTCGATGATGATGATGTCGGCCACCGCGTGGCCGTCGCGCTCGGCCTTGGCCGCCTGGTACTCGGGCGAATCCCAGCAGGCCAGGGCCGCCTCGTAGGTGGGAAACTCGATCACCACGTTGCGGGCGCGGGCCTCGCCCTCGGCGGTTCTGAACGTTCCGCCGCGCACCAGGAAGCGGGCGCCGAAGGCCGCGAAGGGCACGGCGTTCGCCCGCACGTAGTTCTGGTAGGCCTCCGGGTTCGACACGTCGACCCGGCCGATCCAAAATCCCTTGGCCATCACTCGGCTCCTTCCACCAGCACGAACTCCGCCACGCAGGCGCCCTCGCGCTTGGCCTTGGCCGCCTGGTATTCGGGCGAATGATAGTAGCGGCGGGCCTGCTCCACGGAGTCGAACTCGATCACCACGTTGCGGGGCCGGGCCTCGCCTTCGAGGGCCTCATGGGCGCCGCCGCGCACGAGGGGGCGGCCGTTGTACTGGGCGATGGCCGCGGTCGCGCCCTTGGCGTATTCCGCGTAAGCCTCGGGATTCGTGACGGTGACGCGGGCGATGACATAGCCTTTGGGCATAGGGTTTCCTCGATGGTGACCCCTGCAACGAACGCCAGAGAGGCCGCGCCGTCAAGCGGTCGGGGAGGCGATGTCCCGCAGGATCGCCTCGGCCGCGGCCCTCGGGTCCGCCGCCCTGACGATGGGACGGCCCACCACCAGGTGGTCGGCTCCCAGGCGAACGGCCTCGGCCGGGGCGAGGACCCGCTTCTGGTCGCCGGCCTCAGCGCCGGCGGGGCGGATGCCCGGGGTGACGATCAGCCGGTCGGGGCCGATGACGGCGCGCACGCGCTCGGCTTCCGGAGCCGCGCAGACGATGCCGTCCAGGCCGATGTCGCGGGCTTGGGCCCCGCGGCGCGCCACCAGGTCGGCGGCCGATCCCGGCGCGTAGCCGGCCTCGAGGAGATCGCCCTCGTCGTAGGAGGTCAGCACGGTGACGCCCAGAATCTTCAGGGGCGATCCGGCCCTGCCCGCCACCGCCGCCCGCATGGTCTGGGGATAGGCGTGGACGGTGAGAAAGGTCACGCCGAGGCGGGAGACCGACCGCACCCCTTCCTCCACCGTGTTGGCGATGTCGTGCAGCTTGAGGTCGAGAAACACCTTCTTGCCCTCGGCGATCAGGTCGCGGGCGAGATCGAACCCGCCCGCATAGGCGAGCTGGTAGCCGATCTTGTAGAAGGCGCCGGCCTCGCCGATGCGATCCACCAGGGAGCGCGCCTCCGCGACGCTTCCCACATCGAGGCCGATGATGAGCCTGTCGCGGGGGCTCCCCGCCGGGGCGTCGCCGGGAAGGGAGAGGGCGGCGCTCATGCGGAATGGACCTTCGGGGCCGCGGTCCTGGTGTAGACCCAGACCCGGGCCGGGGGCAGGTTGCGCCAGATCCGGTTGGAGGCCCGCGTCCTGTACTCCTGCGAGCGGGCCGGGATCGGCGGCACCATGGCGTAGGTGAACTGGATGAACGGCGCGTCCGGGTGCATCAGCTCCTGGGCGCCCTCGAGCAGGGACCGGCGCTCGTCCATGGGCTTGGTGAAGAGGGGAAGGCTCGACACGGTGGCGGCCGCAGGCTCGGCCAGGATGCCCGAGAGGGTGTCGGTCAGGTCGTAGGCGTCCCCCTGGATGATCGTCGCCTTCGGGAAGCGCCGCTTCAGGAGCTGGCAGAATTCGGGGCTGTATTCCACGAGGACTAGGCGGTCCTGGGCCACGCCGCGCCGGATCAGGGCGTCGGTCACAGGGCCCGTGCCCGGGCCGAGCTCCACGACGGGACCGGGAATCCGCGGGTCCACGAAGGACGCCATGGTGCGGGCCAGGATCTTTCCCGAGGGGGTAACCGCCCCCATCACCAGGGGCCGCTCGAGCCATGAGCGCAGGAAGCGGGCTTCGTCCTGGAAGCGATCCTTGCCCGCAAGGACTTTGCGGGCCATTGGCCGTTGAAACGACTGAAGCACTGGGAAGACCCCTCAAGCGGGCGGATCACATGGGTTCTTTAGAACTCCGGTAAAACGACCGTCAAGTTAAGTTGATCCACCCAGGCCGTCCAAAAACTCGCGAAACCGCGAGAAAAATCCCGAGCTCTCCGGATGGTTTTCCTTGGAGCAGCCCTGATCGAACTCCATCAGGAGCTCGCGCTGGCGCTTGGACAGCTTCTGCGGGGTTTCCACAACAACCTGAATGTAGAGGTCGCCCATGTCCCGCGACCGCAGCACCGGCATGCCCTTGCCCTTGAGGCGGAACTGCTTGCCGGACTGGGTTCCCTCGGGAACCTTCACCAGGGCCTCCGCGCCGGCCAGGGTCGGCACGTTGAACTCGCCGCCCAGCGCCGCCGTCACCATGGAGATCGGCACGCGGCAGAACAGGTCCGCCCCGTCCCGCTGGTAGAAGGGGTGGGGCTTCAGGGACAGGAAGATGTAGAGGTCGCCCGGGGGTCCGCCGCGCAGGCCGGCCTCGCCTTCGCCCGCGAGGCGAATGCGGGTGCCGTCCTCGACGCCCGCCGGAATGTTGACCGACAGGGTGCGCTCCCGGGTGATGCGGCCCGCGCCGCCGCAGGCGCCGCAGGGGTCGTCGATGGTCTCGCCGCGCCCGTGGCAGTTGGGGCAGGTGCGCTCGATGGAGAAGAACCCCTGGGTCGCGCGCACCCGGCCCGCGCCTGCGCAGGTGGGGCAGGTCTTGGGCTTCGAGCCCGGCTTCGCGCCGCTGCCGGCGCAGACCTCGCAGGTGACGGAGGTGGGGATCTTCAGCTCGGCGTTCTTGCCCTGGTAGGCGTCGTCGAGGGTGATCTCGAGGTTGTAGCGCATGTCGGCGCCGCGCTCGCGTCCGGCTCCTGCCCGGCCCCGCCCGCGTCCCGTCTCGCCGAAGAAATTCTCGAAGATGTCCGACATGAAGTCGGAGAAGTCGTTGCCGAAGCCGGGACCGCCCGCGCCGCCATTGGCGAAGGCCGCATGGCCGTAGCGGTCGTAGGCCGCCCGCTTCTGGCCGTCCGAGAGGGTCTGGTAGGCCTCGTTGATCTCCTTGAACTTGACCTCGGCCTCCTGGTCGCCGGCGTTGCGGTCCGGGTGGTACTGCATGGCGAGCTTGCGGAAGGCGGATTTCATCTCCGCTTCGGTGGCGGTCCGCGAGACGCCGAGAACCTCGTAGTAATCGCGCTTGGACATCAGCGGTCAGGCCCCATTCAAGGGGCGAATGGCGAATGGCGAACGGCGAATGGAGAAGAAAGCTTCACGCCTCTGTCCCCATCCGCCATTCGCCATTCCCGATTCGCCTCGATCAAGCGCGCTTCTTCTTGTCGCCTTCGTCGACTTCCTGGAAGTCGGCGTCGATGACGTCGTCCTTCTTGGACTCGTCCTCGGGCTGCTCGCCGCTCTCGCCCGCGTTCTGCGTGGCCTGGTACATGGCCTCGCCCAGCTTCATGGAGGCCTGCATCAGGTCCGTGGTGCGGGCCTTGATCACCTCGGCGTCCTCGCCGGAGAGCGCCTGCTTGAGGGCGTCGATGGCGGTCTGGATGCCCTGCCGGTCGGCCTCGGACACCTTGGAGCCGTATTCCGCCAGGGACTTCTCGGTGGCGTGGATCAGGCTCTCGCCCTGGTTCCTGGCCTCCACCGTCTCGCGGCGGCGCTTGTCCTCCTCGGCGTGAGCCTCGGCGTCCTTCACCATCTTCTCGATGTCGGCGTCGGAGAGGCCGCCGGAGGCCTGGATGCGGATCTGCTGCTCCTTGTTGGTGGCCTTGTCCTTCGCCGTCACGTTGACGATGCCGTTGGCGTCGATGTCGAAGGTCACCTCGATCTGCGGCACGCCGCGGGGGGCGGGCGGAATGCCCATGAGGTCGAACTGGCCGAGCAGCTTGTTGTCCGCCGCCATCTCGCGCTCGCCCTGGAAGACCCGGATCGTCACCGCGTTCTGGTTGTCGTCCGCGGTGGAGAACACCTGGCTCTTCTTGGT
>DATHAU010000168.1:0-2648 GCA_035296545.1 Microvirga sp. | reverse complement strand
TACATGCGCTTGGAGATCGCCGCCGTGTCGCGCTCCTTCCAGGCCTTGAGCACCTGGGGCACGAAGCTCGCCGTGGACAGAATGCCCGCAACCGTCGCCAGGATCGTCGGCAGCCAGGAGTTCATCGGGCCCTTCCTTCTTTGAGCCACGCCAACGGGCGGACACAAGGGTGGTTCCCTCGAACGGGCGCGACCGCTAGAACGGCGCAGCCTCTTAATCCGGATCGTCCCTTGCCGTCCTCACCCCTTCCCAGCGCTCAGGCCCCCGGCGTGCAGGGCCGCAGGCTCGTCTTCGTGGTCACCGAGGACTGGTTCTTCGCCTCGCATTTCCTGCCCATGGCCCGCGCCGCCCGCGAGCTTGGCCTCCAGGTGGCGGTGGTGACCCGGGTGCGCTCGCACCGGGAGATCATCGAGGCCCTGGGCGCGAGGGTGATCCCCCTCCAGGCGGAGCGGCGCAGCCTGAACCCCATGAAGGCGGGCTACGCCTCGGGCCAGCTCGCCGCCATCCTCAAGGCCGAGAAGGCGGATCTGGTGCATTGCATCGCCCTGAGGAGCATCCTGGTGGGTGGCTTCGCGGCGGGGCTGGCCGGGGTCGGGCGCCGGGTCTATGCGCTGACCGGCCTCGGCTTCCTCGGGGCGCGCACGGACCGGGCCGGCGGCCTCGCCAGGGCGGCCCTGCGCCTGCTCGTGCGCGGGCTGGAGACCAAAGGGACCCACTACCTGTTCGAGAACGCGGACGATCCGAGGCTGCTCGGCCTCGACCCGGCGGGCCCCCGGGTCGCCATCGTGGGCGGAGCCGGGATCGATCCGGAGGCCCTGCGGCCCGAGCCCCTCCTGGCCGGGCCGCCCCTGAGGGTGGCGGTGGCGGCCCGCATGCTGTGGTCCAAGGGGATCGATCTCGCCGTCGAGGCCGTGCGCGCCGCGCGGGCCGGGGGAGCGGACGTGGAGCTCTCCCTCTACGGCGCGCCCGACCCCTCGAACCCCAAAGCCATTCCCGAAGCGACCCTTAAGGCCTGGAGCGCCGAGCCCGGCATCGCCTGGCGCGGGGCCACCCGGGACATCGCCTCCGTGTGGCGCGGGCACCATGTGGCCTGCCTGCCCTCCCGCGGCGGCGAGGGCCTGCCCCGGACCCTGCTGGAGGCGGCCGCCTGCGGCCGGGCGATCCTCACCACGGACGTGCCCGGCTGCCGGACCCTGGTGCGGGACGGGGTGGAGGGCCGCATCGTGCCCGCCAACGATGTCCGAAGCCTGGCGGAAGCCCTCGCCGGCCTTGCCGCGCAGCCCGCCCTCGTCGCCCGCATGGGCGAGGCCGCCCGCGCCCGCGTGCTCGACGGCTTCACGGAGCGGGACGTGATGGAGGCGGTCAAACGGCTCTACGCCTCTATCTTAAGCGAATGATCGCCGATCCCCTCGCCTTCATCCGCGCCGAGACCCGGCTTCTCCCGGTGCCCCATGCGCCGGAAATCCTCCTCCATGTGGCCGACGAGGCCACCGAGCTGTGGCGGAGGACCGAGGAGGAACTGGGCGAAATCGGCCTGGCCCCGCCCTTCTGGGCCTTCGCCTGGGCGGGGGGACAGGCGCTGGCCCGCTACATCCTCGACCACCCCGAGTCCGTGCGCGGCAAGCGGGTGCTGGACTTCGCCTCCGGCTCCGGGCTGGTGGCCATCGCGGCCATGAAGGCGGGCGCGGCCGAGGCCGCAGCCTGCGACATCGACGCCTTCGCGGTCGCGGCCATCGCCCTCAATGCCGGGGCCAACGGGGTGGCGGTCTCCCCCGTTCAGGCGGACCTCGTCGGGCAGGACGGGGGCTGGGATGCGGTTCTGGCCGGCGACATCTGCTACGAGCGGGACCTCGCGGCGCGGGTGACCGGGTGGCTCATGTCCCTGAGCGCAAGGGGCGCCACGGTGCTCATCGGCGATCCGGGGCGCAGCTACCTGCCCCGGGAGAGGCTCGAGAACCTCGCCTTCTACCAGGTGCCGGTCACCCGCACCCTGGAGGATGCGGACATCAAGAAGACCGGGGTCTGGCGCTTCCGCGAGCCTTGATCGGCAGCCCTGCCGGGCGGTTCGGGCCCTTTATTGCCCGAGAAGCTGCGCTTGACGGGGAAGGGTTTTGCCATCAGCTAAACGGCGGCGGCCCCTGAACTGCCGCCCTGGAACGCAGCATGTCCCTTATGTCCCCTTCCCCTCAAGCCGGAACCTCCGAGAGCCCCGCCGGTCCGGCCCCGCGCCACCGGACCGTGGGCGTGAGGGTCGGCTCCGTCCTGGTTGGCGGGGGCGCTCCCGTGGCGGTCCAGTCCATGACCAACACGGATACGGCGGATGTGGACGCGACCGTCGCCCAGGTGGCGGCGCTGGCCCGGGCCGGGTCCGAGATCGTGCGCATCACCGTGGACCGGGACGAGGCCGCAGCCGCCGTGCCGAAGATCCGCGAGAGGCTCGACCGGCTCGGGGTCACCGTGCCCCTCGTGGGCGACTTCCACTATATCGGCCACCAGCTCCTGGCCGACCACCCGGCCTGCGCCGAGGCCCTGGACAAGTACCGCATCAACCCCGGCAACGTAGGCTTTCGGGAAAAGAAGGACCGGCAGTTCGGGGCCATCGTCGAGCAGGCGATCCGCCACGGCAAGGCCGTGCGCATCGGGGCCAA
>DATHAU010000167.1:0-13735 GCA_035296545.1 Microvirga sp. | reverse complement strand
GGTTGCTTGCGAAGGTCACATGCTGTCCGCATGCGTAGTGGTGGTCGGACATGATCCGTTCCTTTTTGCAGATTGGGATGGCAGCGTCAGCTCTGTGTCGATCATCGGCAAAGCATCTGGGAAACGAACGCGGCCGAATTCGTCAGAAGCGTCGATCCAAGCCCCAGATTTCCACGTCCTCGGCCGCCACGTCGTGAGGGAGGCTGTAGCGCTCCTCCACCCGGGCGATCAGGTGCGCCTTGGTTCTGATCTCCGCGAGATCCGCTTCGGTCAGACGATCCCACTTGGCTTGGGCGTCCCGCATATTGCTCCCGGCAAAAAGATTATCGTCTTGATTGTAGGAAATATCGTGCATGGCTCGTTTCTGGATTACCGTAAGGTAAACGCCTCAAGTATTACATAGTTCATGCAAATAAAGATGCTTGTTATGTTTCGCCTCTCCCCCGTTTTTCTGAAAGACTGTCGAAAGCGAAAAAGGTTTTATTTTCAGGACTTCAATATTTCCCTTATCTCGTGCTGAAGGACGGGCAGCAGCTCGGCCTCGAACCAGGGGTTTTTCCTGAGCCAGCCGTTGTTGCGCCAGGACGGGTGGGGAAGCGGCAGGATCCGGGGCTTTTGCGGGTTTAAGAGAATCTCCCGCCAGCGCCGGACGGTCTCCGTCAGGCCATCGCGGAACTCGTCGCCCAGGTGCCAGGCCTGCGCGTATTGGCCGATCAGCAGCACTAGTTGGAGACCAGGCATCGCCTCGAAGAGCGGCCTGCGCCAAGCTTGCGCGCATTCCCGGCGCGGGGCCAGGTCCCCGCCCTTGGCGTCCTGCCCCGGGAAGCAGGAGCCCATGGGAACGATGGCCACCCGGGAGGCATCGTAGAACGCCGCCTCGTCGAGGCCCAGCCATGCCCGCAGCCGGGAGCCGGAGCGGTCGGCGAACGGGATGCCGCTGGCATGGGCCCGCGTCCCGGGGGCCTGGCTTGCGATGCAGAGGCGGGCCGAGGCGCTGCCCTGAAGGATCGGGCGCGGCTCATGGGGCAGCGCCGCCCCGTAGAGCGGCGCATCCCGGCAGATGCGGCAGGCTCTCAGTTGCAGGACGAGATCGTCGAAATCGTGGGCTGGGCTCATCCCTCCCAGATGGCGATCAGGAGGGCCCCTTGGGAGGGACTGCGACGTCTGCCCCTCGGCGGGCGGCTTTGAGGCGGATCAAGGCGCGCCCCGCCCGCGGCGCCTAGATGGCTCCCATGATCGATCTTGCCACCTTCATTCCGGCTGTCGCGGCGATCCTCGCGACGCCGGGGCCGACCAATACGCTGCTGGCGGGTTCGGGCGCGCAGGCGGGCTTCCGCCGGTCCCTGCCGCTGGTTCCGGCGGAGCTGTGCGGATATGCCCTCGCCATCGCCGGCTGGGGCCTTTTTCTCGAACCGGCATCAGCCGCCCTGCCGGGGCTGAAGCCCGTCCTGCGGCTCGCCTGTTCGGGCTACCTGATGCTGGTCGGCTGGCGGCTTTGGCGCGATGCGGGGGAGGTCTTGTCCGGCTCGGGCTTCGGCCCCCGCCGCATCTTCGCCGCGACCCTGCTCAACCCGAAGGCGCTTCTCTTCGCCGCGATCCTGTTCCCCGAGGCGGCCTTCCGGGATCCCGCCGTCTTTCTCCATGCCATGGGAAGCTTCGCCGCGGTCATCGTGCCCATTGCGCTCGCCTGGATCGGTTTCGGCTCCGCCCTGTCGGGCCCCAAGCCCCTGATTCCGCGGCACATCGTCCAGCGGGGTTCGGCTCTGGTGCTGTTGGGTTTCTCCGCGTCCCTGGGCGCAGCCGCCTTCGGCTGAGCGCCCGGTCAGCCCCGGCCGGACTTCCGCCGCCGCCACTCCTGCGGGCGCTCGAATTCGCCGGACCAGAGCCCTGCTCCACGGCTTGCGGCGCGCTGCTCCTGCGTCTGGTATTCGCCGCCATAGGAGACGGCCCAGCCGTCCTCGACCATCCGGGCTCCGATGTCGCTCCCGTTCGCCGCGCAGCGCGCCAGGATCCTCCGGTAGCGGTCGCGGCCCGAGGCGCGGCATTGGACCCGGGAGCGGACACGATCTCGATCAGCGCCCGTCGCGCCTGGTCTCCGCAGGCATAGGAGCGCCCGGAGCGCAGGCAGCTCTGCTCCATTTCCGGGGCGTCGATGCCCTTCAGCCGGATCTTGGCCTCGTCCAGGTGGATGGTGTCGCCGTCCACCACATGAACCCTGCCCTCCAGCGAAGGGCTGTCCGGCTTGAAGAGGAACACCGCGCCGCCGGCAAGGGCCAGCGCCAGGACCAGGGACGGGAACCCGCTGGAGCCGGAGCGGCGGGCGAAACAGCCCCGCACGGTCAGGCCACGCGCTCAGAAACGCCCGCCTGGCCGAAGGTGGCCATGTCCCGGTGGATGGCGGCGGCGGCCTTGACGATCCCGGCCGCCAGCGCCGCGCCCGACCCCTCTCCCAGGCGCATCCCGAGGGCCAGGAGGGGGATCTTGCCCAGCCGTTCGAGCACGTCCTGGTGCGCGCCTTCCGCGCTCAGGTGGCCGGCGATGCAATGGTCGATGGTCGCGGGGTGGACGGCGTGGAGGACCGCCGCCGCCGCGGTGGCCACATAGCCGTCGAGGATCACCGGAATGCGCTGAAGCCGCGCGGCCAGGATCGCGCCCGCCATGGCGGCGATCTCGCGCCCGCCGAGGCGGCGCAGGATTTCGAGGGGGTCCGTCAGGTATTCGCCGTGGTGGGCAATGGCGGCCTCCACCGCCTCGACCTTGCGCCTCAGGCCCGCGTCGTCGACGCCCGTGCCGCGCCCCACCCAATGCTCGGGCGAGCCGCCATAGAGCGCCGTGTAGAGGGCGGCTGCCACCGTGGTGTTGCCGATGCCCATCTCGCCCACGGCCAGGAGGTCGGTTCCCCCCGCAATCGCCTCCATGCCGAAGGCCATGGTGGCGACGCAGGCCTTCTCGTCCATGGCGTCGGCCTCGGCGATGTCCCCGGTCGGCATCTCGATGGCCAGGTCGAAGACCTTGAAGCCCAGGCCGTAGGCCGCGCAGATCTGGTTGATGGCCGCCCCGCCCGCCGCGAAGTTCTCCAGCATCTGGCGGTTCACCTCCGGGGGATAGGCCGAGACGCCCCGCGCCGCCACCCCGTGGCTGGCCGCGAAGACGCAGACCAGAGGGCGGTCCACGCTGGGGTTGGGCTTGCCCTGCCAGGCGGCGAGCCATTCGCTGAGCCATTCCAGGCGGCCCAGGCTTCCGGCCGGCTTGGTGAGCTGCCGGTCCCGCCCCCGCACGGCCTCCACCGCCGCCTCGTCCGGTCCCGGAATCGTCGTGATCAGGCGGCGGATGTCGTCGAAAGGCGAGGACATGGGGTCGGTCATGGAGGGCTCCAGCCCGTCGGGCATTGCGGAATGGGAAGAGGCGTGACCTATAGCGGCCTGAACGCACGGGGTGAAGCATGTCCGACCACATCGAAAAGCCGCAGGGCCCCTCCCCGCGGAGCCTCCGGCGGGCGCTGGCGGCGGATCTGGTCCAGGCCCTGCGCTTCTACTCGCGCCTTCCTCTGCCCGCCTTGCCCTGGGAGCCCGACCCCCACGGGGTCCCGGATTTCCAGCGCCTCGCCCGGGTGCTTCCCCTGGCGGGCGCGGTTCTCGGGATCCCGTCGGCCCTGGCCATGGGAGCGGCGCTCGCGCTGGGCCTCGGCCCCTGGCTTGCGGCTACCCTCTCGGTCGCCGTCATGACCCTGACCACCGGGGCGCTCCACGAGGACGGGCTTGCCGACACCGCCGACAGCTTCGGCGGCGCGACCCGGGAGCGGCGGCTCGAGATCATGCGGGACAGCCGGATCGGCTCCTTCGGCTCCGCGGCGCTTTTTCTCGCGCTGGCCCTTCGAATCGGCGCCCTCGCCGCGCTCGCCGCGCGGGTCGAATGGCCGGCCGTGCTGGCCGCCATCCTCATTGCGGCCGCCCTGTCCCGCACGGCGGGGCTCGCCCTGCTGGCGTTCCTGCCCCCGGCCCGCCGGGACGGAGCGTCCTATTCGGTCGGGCAGCCGACGCGGGAGACCTTCTGGCTGGCGGCGGGTCTTGCCGCCCTCATGACGATGGTCCTCGGCATCCTGGGAGGCCTCCCGGCCCCGGGCCTGGGGCTGATGCTGGCCCTCTCGGCCTTATCCGGGCTGGCCTTCCTGCGCCTGGCCGGGCGGCATATCGGCGGGCAGACGGGCGACATGGCGGGCGCGGCGCAGCAGGGGGCGGAAATCGCCGCGCTCATCGGCCTCTTGACCGTGCTGCAACCGTGACGACATGAGGATGAGCCATGACCCGCGCTTCCAGCCCCTGCATCCGCGTGTGCTCCCTCGATCCTGAAACGGGTCTGTGCGAGGGCTGCGGCCGCACGCGGGAGGAGATCGGCCGCTGGTACCGGCTGCCGGAGGAGGAACGGCTGCGCATCATGGCCGAACTGCCGGAGCGCATGCGCAAGGCCTTCCTGCCCGAAAGCGACAAGGCCAGCTGATGCCGGGCATTCGCGGCGCCGGCAGCCTGATGATCACGGCGGCGCTCCTGGTGATCTTCTTCGCCCAGGATCCCCTGGGCGGCCTGTCGCCCTCCGAGGCGGCGGCCCTGCTCGGGCTGGGCGGCGTTTCCATGATCATGGCGGCCGCCATCGTCGAGGGGTTCGGGCGCCACTGGACCTATGGGGTGCAGGCCATCGCGGTCAGCGGCGGCCTCTTTGCGGCCCTGCTGATCCTCTATGGCTTCCGGGGGGAGCTGAACGCCTCTCTCGACCGCCTCATCGGCGACGTCGCCATGGGCCGCACCGTGGTCCTGTCGGGCGGAGAGGTGGTGGCCGCCCGGAAGACGGATGGAAGCTTCCTGATCAAGGGTTCCGTCAACGGGAATGAGGCCCGCTTCATCTTCGACACCGGGGCCAGCACGGTCGTCCTGCGGGCGGAGAACGCCGCCGCCCTGGGCTTCAGGCCGGAGGCGCTGAACTACTCCATCCCGGTCTCCACCGCCAACGGGACCGCCCTTGCGGCCCCGGTGGTCATCGAGAGCCTGTCGGTGGGCTCGATTACCGAGAAGAACATCCCCGCCCTCATCGCCCGCACGGGCGTCCTCCACGCCAACCTGCTGGGCATGAGCTTCCTGGAGCGGCTCGGATCCTACGAGGTGCGGGGCAACAGGCTGATCCTGCGGGCGAAGGACGGGTCAGGCTGACGCGGCGGAGGCCAGCACCCGAAGGGGCTGCGCCTCGGCCCGGGACACATGGGCCACCGCATCGCGGAGGGTCTGCAGGTTCGCCCCGGGCTTGACCGCCTCGGTGGCGAGGTGGCGGCGATAGGCCCGGGCGCCGGGGCGGCCCGTGAAAAGGCCGAGCATGTGGCGGGTCATGGCGTGGAGGCGCTCCCCTTCCGCCAGACGCGCCGCCACATAGGGCTCATAGGCCTCCACGGCCTCGAAGGCATCGGCCACGGGCGGCTCCTCCCCATGAAGCTGGGGATCCACCGCCAGAAGGATCTCGGGCTCGTGGTAGGCGACGCGCCCCAGCATCACCCCGTCCACATGCCGCAGGTGCTCGCGCGCCTCGGCCATGGTGCGGATGCCGCCGTTGACGGCGACGGGAAGGCCGGGCCGCGCCCGTTTCAGCCGGTAGACCCGGTCGTAGTCGAGGGGCGGAATGTCCCGGTTCTCCTTGGGCGACAGGCCCTGGAGCCAGGCCTTGCGGGCATGGACCGTCAGCTCGTCGCAGCCCGCCGCCGCCACGCTGTCGGTCAGGCGGTCGAGGGCTTCCTCCGGATCCTGGTCGTCCACGCCGATGCGGCACTTCACGGTGACCGGCAGGCGCACGGCGGCCTTCATGGCGGCGACGCATTCGCCCACCAGCGCGGGCTCCCGCATGAGGCAGGCGCCGAAGCGGCCGTTCTGCACCCGGTCGGAGGGGCAGCCCACGTTCAGGTTGATCTCGTCATAGCCGAAATCGGCGCAGATCCGGGCGGCCTGCGCCAGCTCCCCCGGATCGGAGCCGCCGAGCTGCACCGCCACCGGATGCTCCGCGGCGCTGAAGCCCAAAAGGCGCTCCCGCGGCCCGAAGAGCACCGCCCCCGTGGTCACCATCTCCGTATAGAGCCGCGCCCGGCGCGACAGGACGCGATGGAGCGAGCGGCAATGCCGGTCGGTCCAGTCCATCATGGGAGCAACGGCGAAAAACGTCGGGGTCATCTTCAACACAGCAAGGGGCGCGAAGGGGCCTTGTCCAATATGGGGATGAAGATCACAAGGGAAAATGAGCGGGAGCCGGCGTCGCAAGGGGCCGGGGGCGCAGCCCGGCCCGGCGAAAGGCTACGGGCATTCGGACAGGGACAGGAGGCTGTCGTTCCACTCCCCGTCCACGTGAGTGCGAAGATACTTTCCGTTGGGTCCGTTCACGACGCCGATATCGCTTCGCTGGCCGTTCACCACGACGTAGAAGCTGTAATCCTCCCTGTCGATCCAGCTGATGAACTGCTGGCGGGTCCATTTCGCGTTCGCATTGCCCAGATGGGTGATGCCCTCGTGAGGATTGTCGCGCGGCTGCCTGTTGATGCATGTCACTTCAACGTCCGCCATGGCATCCCCTGCGGTTGAACGGGGTGCATTTCACCCAGGATGGAATGTTAAATCAATAGGTTTTCAACAACAGGTTGAGCCGCTAGACCAAGGCGGCGATCTTGGCGTCCAGGGCCCCGGCCGCATCGCGCGGGCTCAGGCGCACCTGCAGGCCCCTCTGGCCGCCATTGATGAAAACCTGGACATGGGCGAGGCCCGATTCCTCCATGAGGGTCGGCACCCGCTTCTTCTGCCCGAAGGGGCTGATGCCGCCCACGTGGTAGCCGGTGATGCGCTCCGCATCCGCGGGCTTCATCATCTGGGCCGCCTTGCCGCCAAGGGCGGATGCGAGCTTCTTCAGGTTCACCTCCCGGTCGGAGGGCAGGATCACGCAGGCCGGCCTGCCGTCCACCAGCACCATGAGGGTCTTGAGCACGCTGCCCGGGTCGGCCCCCATGGCCTCGGCGGCCTGGAGGCCGATGCGCTCCGCGTTCGGGTCGTAATCGTAGGCATGGATTGTAAAGGCCACGCCCGCCTGCTGGAGGGCGAGGGTGGCGCGGGTGGTCTTGGACATGGTCTCGACGAGGGAAGCGGGGCCTTGCGCCGATCAGTGATCGTGCTTGTGCCCGTGATGGTGATGGCCGCAGCCGCAGGCGTCGCCATGCCCATGGTGATCGTCGTGGCGATGCTCATGAGCATGGTGGTGCTCATGCTGGCCATGAGCGTGCTCGTGCGCATGGTCGCCATGATGGTGCTCGTGGGCGTGACCATGATGGTGGCCGTGGTCGTGGTCGCACACATGGGCGCTGCGCTCCGGCCTGAAGGGGCGCTCCACGGGCGTGGCCGTGCAGCCCTGCCCCCGCGCCAGTTCGGCGAGAGCCGGATCGTTCTCGATGTAGAGGGCATCGCCCGCGACCTCCACGAGGCCGTGCTGGCTGCCCAGGTGCCAGGCAAGGCGCGTGAGGCGAAGGGGGTTCTCGGCCCTGACCTCCAGAAGCTGCTCCGCCGCAGCCTTCACCTGCACGAGGCTGCCGTCCTCCAGCCGCAGGGCGTCGCCGTCGTTGATGGTGGTCTCCATGTCGAGGTCGAGCAGGATCTCGGTTCCGCCCTCGCCTTTCAGCGCCGCGCGGCGGCGGTTCCTCGCGCCATGGTCGAGGGTCACCGTGTCGACGACACGGTCGGCCTTCACGGCGGGCTTGCGAACGATGGTGGCGACGCGGGGCATGGCTTTGTCTCGTCGTGGGTGGTTGGTGGTGATGAGTTGGTCGTTGGTGGTCAGTCGCATGTGCGAGATCGTTCGCTACTCACCACCAACCACTCACGACCCACTAATAACGAATCTTGTCCGGTTTGTCCGCCCAGGCGTCGAACACGGCCTTGGCCTCAAGACTCGGCAGGTGGTCCATGGGGATGAGGCGCTCGGATACGGGCTTGGGGATCTCGTCATAGATCAGGCTGTCGTCGAAGCCGATCCCGGCCGCGTCCTCCCGGGTATTGGCGTAGACGATGCGGGAGACCCGCGCCCAATAGGCGGAGGCGAGGCACATGGGGCAGGGCTCGCAGCTCGTATAGAGGGTCGCGCCCTCCAGGGCGAAATCCCCGACCGCCTGGCAGGCGCGGCGGATCGCCGTCACCTCCGCATGGGCCGTGGGGTCCTTGGCGGAGGTCACCTGGTTCCAGCCTTCCGCCAGAACCTTTCCGTCGCGCACGATCACCGCGCCGAAGGGCCCTCCCGCGCCGTCGTCCATGTGCTCCCGCGAGAGGTCGATGGCGCGCTTCAGATGGCGCTGATCTTCTGTCTTCATGTCGCTCATGGGGGGCTATGTATCGTCTGACGCGGCGGGAGGCGAGAGGTTTTGGGCGGGCGGCCCGTGCTGCCGCACCTGAAGAAGCTGCACCGTGACGGAGGCCGCGATGATCGCCGGGTCCTTGTCGGCGATGCCGGGGAGCCCGATGGGGCAGACCAGGGACCGGATCCTCCCCTCGTCCAGGCCCAGCTCCCGGAAGCGCTTCTCGAATCGCGCCCGCTTCGTGAGGCTGCCGATGAGGCCCACATAGGGAAAGCCCCGCCGCAGGGCCGCCGCCGTGATCGCCATGTCGAGGGGGTGGTCATGGGTCATGACCAGGATGAGGGCATCCGGCCCGGCCGCGGCGATCTCGGCCTCCGGGTCCCGCATGTGGACCGCCTTGGCCCCTGGCGGGATATGGGACGGAAAGGCGTCCTCCCGGTCGTCGAGCCAGCGGACCGAGAATGGCAGGGGCGCGAGCGCCAGAACCAAGGCGCGCCCCACGTGGCCCGCCCCGAAGAGCAGGACGGGGGTCAGCGCCTCCCCGTGGGTTTCCCGCCAGCCGGTCCACCTGTCGTCGCCCACGGCGGAGGACAGCTCCCGCCTCACCCGGCCCCCTTCCCGGCGGCATTCCACCTCGAACACGCCGCCCCTGGCCTCCATGGCCGCGAGGGCCGCGAGATCCTCCAGGTCCCGGGCGTCGAAGGTCTCGATGAGGATCTTCACCCGGCCGCCGCAGCATTGGCCGAGATCCGGGCCCAGGGCCTGATCGACGACTTGCGCCGGGCCGCGCCCTTGGGCCAGCATCTCGCGAGCGATGTCGAGCATCCGGAATTCGAGCTGCCCGCCGCCGATGGTGCCGTGGAAGGCGCCGTCCGGCCGCACCACCATGCAGGCGCCCTTCTCCCGCGGAGCGGAGCCCTTGACCTCGTGCACCGTGATAAGGGCGGCAGCCTTGTGCCTTTCCACGAAGTCGCTGAGCTGCCGCCAGACCTTCACCCCAGGGGCCTCCCCCGCAGGGCCTCGCAGGCGCGCAGGATCGCCTCCGGCGTCGCGGGCGCGTTCAGGGGCGCGGGCCGGGAGGGATTGAGGGCGTGGACCGCGTCCGCAAGGGCGCAGAACACGCTGTTCGCCAGCATGATGGGCGGCTCGCCTACCGCCTTGGAGCGGTAGATCGTCTCCTCCCGGTTGGAATTGGGATAGAGCGTCACGTTGAAATCCGCCGGCACGTCGGAGGCGACCGGGATCTTGTAGGTGGACGGCGCGTGGGTGAGCAGACGCCCGTCCCGGCTGAAGACCAGCTCCTCCGTGGTGAGCCAGCCCATGCCCTGCACGAAGCCGCCCTCGATCTGGCCGATGTCGATGGCCGGATTCAGGGACTTGCCCGCATCGTAGAGGATGTCCGTGCGCAGGAGGCGGTTCTCGCCGGTGAGCGTATCCACCACCACCTCGGAGCAGGCCGCCCCATAGGCGAAATAGAAGAAGGGCCGTCCCGTCGCCTTGGCCCGGTCCCAGGTGATCTTCGGCGTCTTGTAATGGCCGGCCTCCGAGAGGGACACGCGGGCGAGAAGGCACTTCTTCGCCAGCTCGTCGAAGGGCAGGCTCTCGTTGCCGATGAAGACCCGGTCGTCGCGAAAGGCGATCTGCTCCTCCGGAACGCCATAGGCCTCCGACGCATGGGCGGTCATCCGCCGCTTGATGGCCCCTGCCGCGATGCGCGCGGCCATGCCGTTGAGATCGGACCCGGAGGAGGCCGCCGTGGGCGAGGTGTTGGGCACCTTGGCGGTGGTGGTGGCGGTGATGCGCACCCGCTCCATGGAGATGCCGAACTCCTCGGCCACCACCTGGGCCACCTTGATGTAGAGCCCCTGCCCCATCTCGGTGCCGCCGTGGTTCAGGTGCACGGAGCCGTCCTGATACACATGCACCAGGGCGCCCGCCTGGTTCATGTGGGTGAGGGTGAAGCTGATGCCGAACTTCACCGGCGTCAGGGAGAGCCCGCGCTTCATGACCGGCGAGGAGGCGTTGAAGGCGGCGATCTCCTGGCGCCTCCCGCGATAGTTCGAGGTGCGCTCCAGGGTCTGCACGAGGCCGAGCAGCGTGTCGGTTTCCTCCACCTCCATGCCGTAGGGCGTAAGATTCTGGCCCGGCCGGTAGAAATTGGCGTAACGCACGTCCAGCGGGTCGCGCCCCGTCGCCCAGGCGATCTGGTCCATCACGTGCTCGATGGCGATCATACCCTGTGGGCCGCCGAAGCCGCGAAAGGCGGTGTTGGACACGGTGTTGGTTTTCAGCCGCTTGGACGCGATGTGGACGGCCGGCATCCAATAGGCGTTGTCCGCATGGAACATGGCCCGGTCCACCACGCCGCCGGAGAGGTCCGCCGAACAGCCGCAACGGGCCAGCAGATCGACCCCGTAGCCCTGGATGCGCCCCTCCGGGTCGAAGCCCACGCGCCAGTCGCAGCGGAAATCGTGCCGCTTGCCGGTGAGGATGAAATCGTCGTCCCGGTCGAGGCGCAGCTTGCAGGGCCTGCCGGTCACGCGCGCGGCAAGGGCCGCGGTCACCGCCCATTGGGTCGCCTGGCTCTCCTTGCCGCCGAAGCCCCCGCCCATGCGGCGGGTCTCGCAGGTCACGTAGGAATCGGGCAGGTCGAGAACGCGGGCCACCACATGCTGCACCTCGGTGGGATGCTGCGTGGAGGAATAGACGTGGATGTCCCCATCCTCGCCGGGGATCGCCAGGGCCACCTGGCCCTCGAGATAGAAATGCTCCTGCCCGCCGACCCGGAACTGCCCTTCGAGCCGGTGCGGCGCCAGCACGATGGCGGCATCCGGATCGCCGCGCCCGTAGGCGTAGTCCGGCAGCACGGTCTCGCCGCGCTCCAGGGCATCCTCCACGGTGATGCTGGGCTCCTCCGATTCGATCTCCATCACCGCCTGCTTGACCGCGCGGCGGGCGATGTCGCGGCTCGTCGCCACCACGGCGAAGAGGGCCTGGCCGCGGAAGCTGATCTGCGTGTCGACGAAGAGCGGATCGTCGCCGAAGGCGGGCGACACGTCGTTCCTGCCGGGAATGTCGGACGCGGTCAGCACCACGACCACCCCCGGCACCGCGCGCACGGCCGAGACATCGAGGGAGATCAGCCGCCCGCGCGCCTTCGGCGACTGGCCGACCGCCACATGGAGGGTGCCCTCCGGCTCGCGGATGTCGTCGATGTACTGGGCGGAGCCCTGCACGTGCTTGAAGCCGGAATCGTGCGGCACGGGCTTGCGGACATGGCGGAGCGATTCCGTGTCCATTGGGGGTTTGGTGGGTGCGTTCATCACTCTACTCTGCCGCCGCAAGCGCCTCGCGCTGCCCGACGATGCGGGTGGCGCGGGTCTGGCCGGAGGCGGTCTCGCTCAGGGCCTTGAACAGGAGGTTGCGGGCGACCGTCGCCCGATAGGCGGCGGAGGCCCGGTGATCGTCCAGGGGCTGGTAGTCGCGCCCGATGGCCGCCAGCGCCTCGCCCCAGGAGGACGGATCGTCCAGGGACAGGCCGGCGAGCGCCCGTTCGGTCTCGGCGGCCCGCTTCGGGATGGCCGCCATCCCGCCGAAGGCGACGCGCGCCTCGGCGATGCGGCGGCCGTCGAGGGTGAAGCGGAACGCCCCCATGGCGGCCGAGATGTCCTCGTCGAAGCGCTTCGAGACCTTGTAGGCGCGAAAGACCTGATTTTCCTTCAGCTTCGGCACCGTGACCCGGCGCAGGAACTCGCCCGGCAGGCGGTCCTGCCTGCGATAGGCGATGAAGAAGCTTTCGAGGGGGATCGTGCGAACGGCTTCGCCCTGGCGCAGCTCCAGCTCGGAGCCCAGGGCGATGAAGGCCGGCGCGAGGTCGCCGATGGGGGAGCCGTTGGCGATGTTGCCGCCCACCGTGCCCGAGGCGCGGACCTGCGCCGATCCGAACCGGCGCATGAGCTCTCCGAGATCGGGATCGATGCGGGCCAGGAACGGATGGGCCGCCGCATGGGTCGCGGTGGCGCCGATGGCCAGGGACTCAGGCCCATCGTCGATCACGTCGAGCCCGGACACGCGCCCGAGCCAGATGATCTTGTCCAGCTCGGCCATGCCCTTGGTGATCCACAGGCCCACATCGGTGCAGCCGGCGACCAGCGTGGCGTCGGGGTGCCCCGCATAAAGGCTTGCCAGGGAGTCCTCGCTGGCCGGAGCGGCGAAGAAGCCGCCCCCGTCGGCGATGACGATGTCCTGCCCGTCCTCCAGTCCTGTGAGACCCCCGGCGGTTTCCTGGCCCGCCTGGACGAAGGCGTCGTTCGGGGGCTCGCCGCAGGCCTGCAAAGCCGCGTCCACGATGGGCCGGTAGCCCGTGCAGCGGCAGAGATTGCCCGCCAGGGCATCGTTGGCGGCCTCGCGGCTCAGGGGCCTCTCGCCCTGGTGATAGAGGGTGAACAGGCTCATGACGATTCCAGGGGTGCAGAACCCGCATTGGGAGCCGTGGTGTCCCACCAGGGCCGATTGCACCGGATGCAGTTCTCCCTTGGAGGCCAGATCCTCCACGGTCACGACCTCCGCCCCGTCCACCTGGCCCAGCAGCAGGATGCAGGCATTGACCGGCTCGTAACGCACGCGCCCGTCCTGCACCCGGCCGAGGGCCACGGTGCAGGCGCCGCAATCGCCCTCCGCGCAGCCCTCCTTGGTGCCGACCCGGCGCTCCTCGAGCCTCAGGTAGTCCAGAAGCGTGGTGCGCGGATGAAAGCCCGAAACCTCGACGGGCCGCCCCTGCCGCCAAAACCGGATCGCTTCACGTGCCAAGATGTTCCTCCGCCGGGTTCCGCCCGGTAGGTGATGGTGAGCCGGGTTCGGATTCAGGGCAAGCCTTATCACAGGCTGACCGAAGGGCTGAAGAGGCGCGCCCGGCCTTGACGTCGCGGCTCAATCGAAGCGCCGGATCCAGGCGAGGGTCACGTCGAGCCCTTCGAGGGGCTCGGGCGGCTTGATCACGCCCCAGCGATAGCCCTCGAAACGGATCGGCTTGATCAGGCGGGCTACCGTTCGGTAGGCCTCTGGAATGCCGCCGGTCTCCTCGTTGCCGAGAGCTGGCAAGTGACCGGCCGGGATAACGACGCCGCCGTTGTAGGAGACGAGATCCATGTCGGGTCGGAGGCTTGAGCGGATTTTCTCGATGCCGCCGAGCGCGCCGATATTATCATCCCCAAGAACTGTCAGCCAGTTCGACGAGCGCGGATTCTCATACCCTCCGTGTCGGGTCTGCGACCAATAGCTACCCATATCGTCGTATTCGAGAGCCGGATACTGCGTGAGAAATGGGTAAAAACAGGGACCCCAACTTGTCTCACTGCCCGGCTCCGTGAGGATTCC
>DATHAU010000166.1:0-5682 GCA_035296545.1 Microvirga sp. | reverse complement strand
GGTGGAGCCGGTCGCCCCCGCCACATGGGCCAGCCCGTCGGCGCGGGCCACGTCGATGCCGCGGTAGATGCTGTGGATCCAGGCCGCGCAGGAATAGGGAACCACCACCCCCGTGGTTCCGAGGATCGAGAGCCCGCCCACGATGCCCAGGCGCGGGTTGAGGGTCTTCAGGGCAATGGCCTCGCCGCCCGGAATGGAGATCTCCACCTCCACGTCCAGGGGTCCGCCCACGCTGCGGGCCGCCTCCTCCAGGTTGTCGCGGATCATCCGGCGCGGAACCGGGTTGATGGCGGGCTCCCCCGGCGGCAGGGGCAGCCCGGCGCGGGTGACGGTGCCGACGCCGGGCCCGGCCCGGAACGTCACTCCCGCGCCCGGCGCTCCGGCCCGAACGGCGGCGATCACCAGGGCCCCATGGGTCACGTCCGGGTCGTCGCCCGCGTCCTTGACCACGCCCGCCCGCCCGCCGTCCCTGCCCGGTTCGGCGAAGGCCAGGGAGAAGGCCGGCCGCGCTCCGCCCGGAAGGGCGATCTCCACGGGATCGGGACAATCGCCCGTGCGCCAGCCGAGATAGGCCGCCTTGGCGGCAGCGGTGGCGCAGGCTCCCGTCGTCCAGCCGCGGCGCAGGGGCCCTTCGGGTTTCACATCGTCCATACGGTCTCGCCCATCGTCCCGATGCCCTCATATAATCATCCCATGGCTCTAGAGCATCGCCCGCAAAAGCGGATCCGTTTTTGCGGCGGCGCGATGCGACACCGGGGAGCGCCATGCGATCCCGGGCGTGGCCGGAGGCTCCCATGACGCCGCTGTCCCGCGTCTCCCCTCCTTTCGCCCCCGGCACCGTCTGGCTGGTGGGAGCCGGGCCGGGCGATCCCGGCCTGCTCACGATTCACGCCCTGAACGCCCTCGCGGCGGACGACGTGGTGGTCTACGACGCCCTCGTGGATCCCGGCGTTCTCTCCTTCGCCCGGGAGGACGCCGTGCTCGAATTCGCCGGCAAGCGCGGCGGCAGGCCTTCGGCCGCCCAGCGGGACATCTGCGAGCGGCTCGTCCTGCTCGCCCGGCAGGGAAAGCGGGTGCTGCGCCTGAAAGGGGGCGACCCGTTCATCTTCGGGCGCGGGGGCGAGGAGGCCCTGGCGCTCGCGGAGGCGGGCATTCCGTTCCGCATCATCCCCGGGGTGTCGAGCGGGCTCGCGTCGCTGGCGATCCATGGGGTTCCGGCCACCTTCCGCAAGGCCAACCACGCGGTCATCCTGGCCACCGGGCATCCCGCCCCCGACGAGGAGATCGACTGGGCGGCGCTCGCCCGCACGGGGGTGCCCCTCGTGCTCTACATGGCGGTGTCGAGCCTTCCCGCCATCGTGAGCGCCCTGATGGAGGGCGGGCTTGCGGGCTCGACCCCGGCGCTGGCCGTCCACGGGGCGACGACGGGGCGTGAAAGCGTTGTGGAAGCCACTCTCGAAGCCCTTCCAAGGCTTGCGGAAGATGGCGTCATCCGCTCCCCGGCCATCGTGGCGGTGGGAGCCATCGCGGCCTTCCGCTCGTCTATTGCCAACCATCTCCTCGAATTCGGCAGCGAGGCGGCCCAGTGAGTCCCGCCCCCGGCCTCCTCGTGGCGGCGCCCCGCTCCGGCTCCGGCAAGACCACCGTGGTGCTGGGCCTGCAGCGGGCGCTCGCGCGCCGGGGCCTGCGCGTCAGAGGCCTCAAATGCGGGCCGGACTACATCGATCCCGCCTTCCATGCGGCCGCCACCGGCGCGCCGAGCTTCAACCTCGACAGCTTCGCCATGAGCCGCCCCCTGCTGGAAACCCTCGTGGCTGATACCGTCAGGGGTGCGGATTTCACCATCGCCGAAGGGTCCATGGGCCTTTTCGACGGCGTGCGCCGGGAAACCGGCCGCACGGGGGCCAGCGCCGATATCGCGGCCCTGTTCGGCTGGCCGGTGATCCTCGTCCTCGACGTATCGGGCCATGCCCAATCGGCCGCCGCGGTGGCCCTCGGCTGCGCCAGTTATGATGAGCGGATCCAGGTTGCCGGAGTGGTGCTGAACAAGGTGGCGAGCGAGCGCCACCGCAGGCTCGTGGAGGACGGCATGGCCCGCATCGGCCTGCCGGTTCTCGGCGCGCTCATGCGGGGCGCGGAACTCGCCCTGCCCGAGCGCCATCTCGGCCTCGTCCAGGCGGGCGAGACGGAGGAGCTCGACCGCCGCCTGGACCGCCTCGCCGATGCGGTGGAGGCCGCCATCGACGTGGACCGCCTCATGGCGCTCGGCCGCCCCGCCGCCCTCCCGGCAACCCCGCAGCCGGCCAGGAGCCTGCCGCCGCCGGGGCAGCGCATCGCCCTGGCGTCCGACCGGGCCTTCTCGTTCGTCTATCCGCACGTGCTCGCGGGCTGGCGGGCGGCGGGGGCGGAGATCGTCCCCTTCTCGCCCCTGGCGGACGAGCCGCCTCCCCGCGATAGCGACGCGTGCTGGCTCCCGGGCGGATATCCCGAGCTCCACGCCGGAGCCATCGCCGGGGCGCGCCGTTTCCTGGACGGACTGCGCGCCTTCGCGGAAACGCGGCCGGTTCATGGGGAATGCGGCGGCTACATGGTGCTCGGCCGCAGCCTCGAGGATGGCGAGGGCGGGGCGCACCCCATGGCGGGTCTCCTGCCCGTAGACACGAGCTACGCCAGGCGCAAGCTCCACCTGGGATACCGGGTGGCGCACCTGCTCCATGACGGCCCCTGCTGGCGGGCGGGCCAAGGGCTCGTGGGCCATGAATTCCACTATGCCTCGGTGACGGCGAGCGACGCCTCCCGGGACGCGGCGTTCGCCGCGATCACGGACGCGGAGGGCGCCGACCTGGGAACGGCCGGCCATCGGGTCGGATACGTGACCGGCAGCTTCTTCCATGCCATTGCGGGCAGGTAAGAGGCCGGAGAGGAAGCCTCTCGCCTAGAGCCAGCGGTTCTGGCGGAAGCGCCAGTACAGCCAGCCGCACACGACCACGATGACCACCAGCACAAGAGCGTAGCCGTATCTCCAGCGCAGTTCGGGCATGAACTCGAAATTCATGCCGTAGATGCCTGCCACCGCGGTCGGCACGGCCAGGATCGCTGCCCATGCGGCCAGCTTGCGGGTGATTTCGTTCTGCTGAGCCTGTCCGGTCATCAGGCTGGTCTCGAAGGCGAAGGCCAGCACCTCGCGCAAGGACTCGATCTCCTCCTGGATCCTGCGGATGTGGTCGGACACGTCGCGGAAGAGCGGGTGCATGGAGGAGTCGATGCCCGGCAGCCCGGGGTGTTCGAGACGCCGGCAGACCTCCACCAGGGGAATGGCGGCGTTGCGCAGGCGCAGGAGATCCCGGCGAAGCTGATAGAGCCGCCCCACGTGATCCTGGCTGGAGGCCTCCGCCAGGATGCAGTCCTCGATCTCCTCCACCTCGGCCTGGATCGTCTCGATCACCGGCATGTAGTTGTCCACGATGAAGTCGAGGATCGCATAGAGGATGAAGTCCTCGCCGTCCCGCAGCGCCACCGGCGCCGCCTCGCAGCGCTCGCGCACCGGGGTGTAGGAGGTGGAGGCGCCATGGCGCACGGACACCACGTAGCCTTGCCCGACGAACAGGTGGGTCTCGCCGAAGGCGATGCGCCCGTCCAGCATCTGGGCCGTTCGCGCGACCACGAACAGGGCCTCGCCATATTGCTCGAGCTTGGGGCGCTGATGGGCCTTCAGGGCGTCCTCGATGGCGAGCTCATGCAGGCCGAACTCCGCCTGGAGCTGGCGCAGAAGGGCAAGGCTGGGCTCGTGCAGGCCGATCCAGACCACGTGCCCGGGCTTGCGCGACCACTCCCCCACGTCGGCGATGGGAACCTCGGCCACGCGCTCGCCGCCCGCATAGACCGCCGAGGCGATCACGCCGGATATGTCCTCGGGCTGACCTGACGCAAGCTTGAGATCGTCCGCCATGATCACCTAACGCGTATCAGGGCTATCCGGTGCCAAGGTTGGAAGGAGGCCCGCGGTGGCGGGCCTCCTTCCGTCGTCCGGGCGATCCGGCTAGAGGGCCGCGGGAGGCGGATTGGCTGCGCTTTCGGCAGCGCCGTGGCCCGCCTCTTCCCGCGATCGCTGCGCCGTGCGGTCGATGGCGTCGATCACGGCGTCCGGAGCCAGGTGGTGGATCATGTGGCCGAGGCCCGGAAGGGCGATGAACTCGCTGCCGGGCAGCTCCCGGTGCAGGCGCTCCGATTGCCGGCCCACGTCGGAAACCTGGTCGTCGGCTCCGGTGATGATCGTCACGGGCACGGTCAGCTCGCCGTAGTGATGCTCCAGCTCCATCACGGACGGCGTCATGAGGGCGGCGTCCTCGGCGGCCGCGCGAAGCTGCAGGGGCCGCAGCATCAGGGCCTTGGGGAACAGGCGGTCGAAGCGCTCCGGCACGGGAGCGGGCCGGAACACCTGCTTGATCATGCCGGGAAGAACCGCCCGCGCCACCAGGGGGGAGATCGTGTAGCGCATGGCGTCGCCGATCACCGGAATGGCCGGGGGCGAGAGCAGGAACGTATCCGCCCGCAGGGTCGGATAGTAATAGCCGGACCCGAGGACGAGGCTGCGAACGAGCTCCGGCGACTGTAATGCAAGGGCGACCGCCACCAGGGTGCCCCAGGAATGCCCGTAGACGGCAGCCTTCTCGACCCCGAGCTGCTCCAGGGCCTCGCGGTAAAGCCTGGCGTGGGCGCGGGGCGTCCACAGGCCGCGGGGCCGGGAGCTGTAGCCGTAGCCCGGGCGGTCGAACACGATGACCCGATAGCGTTCCGCCAGCCTGTCCACCAGACCGCTGACGGTGAAGTCCTGGATCATGGTGCCGTTGCCGTGAATGAGCACCAGGGGTTCGCCCCTGCCGCGCTCGATGTAATGAAGGCGCACCCCGTCCACGTGGAGGAACCGCCCGATGGGCGGGTGGCGGCGCTCCGCAGCCTTGGTCTGCCTCAGGTTGTACAGGACGGCGGCCGCTACGGCGGCAGCCGAGCCCGCCAGCAGAGGAGCAAGCCACCGGCTCCGCTTCGCGCCGCCCCCGGTCCGGGACGGGTTGGAGCGGCGGTGGTCCCGGCGTGGGCGCTCCCGTGCGGGGGAAGCCTCCGGCATCCGATCCGTCATGGCAGCGCCGGCGGTGGCCGCGCCCTCGAACCGGCGCGAGATCGGATCGGCTCCTGTCATTTCGTTACGCATGTGTTCTCCTTTGGGGTCCAGAACACAACGCCCGAGATCGGGATCGGTTGCTGCACTGCACAAAGGCAGCTTGTCGCTGCGCGGCAACGGTTTGAATCGGGATGATGCCGTGCCGACGCCACCGGGCGTCAGCCAGGACGCCCGGGCGCAAGCGCGTGCCCGGCCGCCTGGAGCTTGCCCATCAGTTCCGCGGCCTGCGCCTCGGTCAGAGGGGTCAGCGGCGGTCGCATCGTTGAAAGCCCGGGCTCGGCCAAAAGGGTGGCGAGAACGGCCTTGACGGCGGGGATGAGGGGATAACCCGAGACCGCGTCGCGCACGGCCGCCACGGGCTTTTGCAGGGCTTCCGCCTGCGGCGAGGTCCAGTGGTCGAACAGGTGGCGAATGGCCGCCGCATTGACGTTCCCGGACGCCGTGATGCAGCCGGCGGCCCCGAGGCGGAGCGCCTTCAGGAGAACGCCTTCCGAGCTCGGGAA
>DATHAU010000165.1:0-3304 GCA_035296545.1 Microvirga sp. | reverse complement strand
CGGTCGCCTTCTCGGGCGAACTGATCGCCATGGTGGTGATCGGCGGAATGCGCAGCTTTCTCGGGCCCGCGCTGGGAGCCCTGTTCTACATCCTGTTTCGGGAGTTCCTGTCCATCTGGACCCCGCACTGGCTCCTGTATTTCGGCATCCTCTTCGTGGGATTCATCGTTCTGTCGCCGACGGGACTGGTGGGGATCGCGCAGCGGGTCACGGCTCCGTTCCGACGCAAGGTGACGGAGGAGGCCGCCATGGCCGGCCGCACCCTCACCGACGAACCCCTGCCGTCGTTTCTCAAACCCTCCGACCAGACCGACGGCGTGGTGCTGGAGGCCCGGCGCATCGGCAAGAGCTTCGGGGCGCTCAAGGCCGTCGACGGGGTCGACATCGCCGTGCGCGACCGCAGCCTTCATGCCCTGATCGGACCGAACGGCGCAGGCAAGACCACGGCCTTCAACCTGATGTCCGGGTTCTACGCCCCCGACGACGGCGACGTGCTTCTCCAGGGGCGCTCCATCGCGGGTCTCGCGCCGGAGGCGATCACTCAGGCCGGGATCGGGCGCTCGTTCCAGATCACCAATCTGTTCCCGGCCCTGACCGTGGAGGAGAATATCCGGCTTGCGGTGCAGGCGCGCCATCCGCAGCGCTTCAACCCCTGGACGGCGGCGCGGTCCATCGAGACGATCGAGGCCGAGACCTCGGCGGTGATCCGCTATCTCGGCGTGGCCGGCATGGAGAAGGCGGAGGCCGGGGCGCTCTCCTATGGCGGGCAGCGCCTCCTCGACATGGGACTGGCGCTTGCGACGAAGCCAAGGGTGCTGCTCCTCGACGAGCCGCTCGCAGGGCTTGCGGCCGCCGAGCGCCAGCGCATCGGCGACATCATCAAGCGCATCTCCCTCGACATGCCGATGCTGCTCGTGGAGCACGACATCGACCGCGTGTTCCAGATCGCCGACGCCGTCACGGTGATGAACGCGGGTCAGGTTCTGGTGGACGGAACGGTGGAGGATGCAAGGTCGAGCCCGCGGGTGCAGGAGATCTATATCGGCTCCGGCGCCGCCGCCGTCGCGGCCAAGCCCCGCGAGAGCGCGGCCGAGGCGGCGACGTTGCTGACCGCAGACCGGATCAACACCTTCTACGGCAAGAGCCATGTCCTGGCGGACGTGTCCTTCGACGTGCGCCAGCACGAGATCGTCGCGCTCCTGGGGCGCAACGGCGCGGGCAAGTCCACCCTGCTCAAGACCCTGATCGGCATCGCGCCGCCCGGCTCCGGCTCGATCAGGCTCGACGGGCAGGAGATCGCCGGCCAGCCCTCCGCCGCCATCGCCCGCCTCGGCATCGGCTACGTGCCCCAGGGGCGCGGGCTCTTCGCCGGAATGACCGTGGCCCAGAACCTGGAGCTCGGAAAGCTCAAGCGGGAGACCGGCCACGGGATCCATTGGGATCTGGACAAGATCTTCGCGTATTTTCCCCGCATCCGCGAGAGGCTGAACACCCCGGCGGACTTCCTGTCCGGCGGCGAGCAGCAGATGGTGGCGGTCGCGCGCGCGCTCTCGGGCGACGTGAAGGTGCTCCTCCTCGACGAGCCTTTCGAGGGCCTTGCCCCGACCATCATCGAGCAGCTCTTCGAGAGCTTCGACAAGCTCCGGCACGAGGTGTCGATCATCATCGTCGACCACCACCTCGATCTCGCCCTTGCCCTGTCCGACCGGACCGTGGCGCTCGAGCGCGGCCGGGTGATCCATAGCGGGCCGTCGAAGGATCTGCGGGACGATCTTGCGCTGCGCCGCAAGGTCCTGTGGCTTTGAGCCCTGAGGGAGGTTCCTTGAATGCCAAGCATTGCTGTCATCGGCGCAGGTCTGATCGGCCGATCCTGGGCCATGGTGTTCGCGCAAGCCGGCTGGGATGTGCGCATGACGGACCCGGATGCCGAAACCCTCGGCAGGGCGCCCGAACTGATCAGGGCCGGACTTGAGGAGCTTGCAAGGCATGGGCTCGTGTCGGACCCTGCCGGCGCGTCGGCCCGCGTCGCGGCCGTGCCCTCCCTGGCGGAGGCCGCCGCCGGCGCCGACCTCGTTCAGGAGAACGGCCCGGAGAAGGCTGAGATCAAGCGCGCCATCTTCGCCGAGCTGGACCGGCACGCGCCGCCGGACTGCATCCTGGCCTCCTCGACATCCGCCATCGTGGCGTCGCAGTTCACCGAAGGCCTGGCGGGCCGCGCCCGCTGCCTTGTGGCGCATCCGGTCAATCCGCCCCATCTCGTGCCCGTCGTCGAGCTTTGCGGCGCTCCCTGGACCGCGCCAGAGACCATCGCGCGGGCGCGGGGCATCTACGAGAGCGTCGAGCAGGTTCCCATCGTGGTGAACCGCGAGGTCGAGGGCTTCGTGCTCAACCGCCTTCAGGGCGCGCTCCTGGCCGAGGCGTTCCGGCTCGTGGGCGAGGGCGTGGTGAGCCCGCAGGACCTGGACAAGACCCTGAAGGACGGGCTCGGCCTGCGCTGGTCCTTTCTCGGCCCCTTCGAGACCATCGAACTCAACGCGCCCGGCGGCATCGGCGATTACTGCAACCGCTACACGGGCTTCTACCGCCGCCTGAGCCAGGACCCGGCGCAGCCGCACGTCTGGGACGAGGAGAACGTGAGCCGCATCCTCGACGCCTGGGGCGACGCGCCGGGACCCGACGAGCTGGCGCGCCGCTCCGCCCGGCGGGACAGGCGCCTGGCGGCGCTCAAGGCTCACAAGCAATCGCAATCCGACACCTGATCTCCCGACGAGGATTCAGCCATGGCCCGCAAAGTCATCATCACATGCGCCGTGACCGGCGCGATCCACACCCCTTCCATGTCTCCCCACCTGCCGGTGACGCCGGAGGAAATCGCCGAAGCGGCCATCGGCGCCGCGGAAGCAGGCGCGGCCATCGTGCATCTGCACGCGCGCGACCCGAACACCGGCAGGCCCGACCAGTCGCCGGAGGCTTTCGCGCCCTTCCTGCAGGTGGTGAAGCAGCGCTCCGACTGCGTGATCAACATCACCACCGGCGGCGCGCCCACCATGCTGGTGGAGGAGCGCGTCCGGCCCGCGGCCCATTACAAGCCGGAGGTCGCCTCCCTCAACATGGGCTCGATGAATTTCGGCCTCTACCCGATGCTCGGCCGGTTCAAGGAATTCAAGCACGATTGGGAGAAGCCCTATCTCGAAGGCTCCCGCGACCGGATCTTCCGCAACACCTTCGCGGATATCGAGTACATCCTGACCACCTGCGCCGAGAACGGCACCCGCTTCGAGATCGAGTGCTACGACATCGGCCA
>DATHAU010000164.1:0-9554 GCA_035296545.1 Microvirga sp. | reverse complement strand
TCAGTTGGAATGTATCGGACCTGAGCCTCTTCGGGATCACGGGCTCCCCCTTTACAGGTCGACTCTTTCAATCAGCTTGGTCCAACTTCGCCGGATTACCTTCCATCACTCAGGATCGAAGCTGGATCCCCTCCATTTGGGGGACTAGCGATCAACCAAGGCATCTCCTCCTGCCGCGTTGTTTTGAACAGCGCGGCAGGACGAGAGGGGCCGCCACGGGCTTATGCGGTTGCAGCACCCTTCAATCGATAGGCGGTCTGCGGCCCCGTGGAAACGAACTGGTGCTCTTCGCGATCTGCAAAATGAGTCAGCCGAAAAGCCGCTCCCCATGAGGCCGTCCCTGCGCTATTCTCCTGATCCTGGATCGTAAGGATGGATCATGAGCATTGAAAGCCTCAAGGCGGAGGTTGCGCGCCAGTTCGGGACGCCTGCGGTGGTGATCGATCTGGACGTGGTCGAGCGCAACATCGCCCGGGTGCAGGCCCTCTGCGAGGCCGCCGGGGTGGCCAACCGGCCCCACATCAAGACCCACAAGAGCCCGGTCATCGCCTCCATGCAGCGCGACGCCGGGGCTCGAGGCATCACCTGCCAGAAGATCGGCGAGGCCGAGGTGATGGCCGATGGCGGCCATGACGACATCCTGATCGCCTACAACATCCTCGGCGAGGAAAAGCTCGGCCGCCTCGGCAGGTTGCTGGCGCGGACGAAGGTCACGGTGGCGGCGGACAATCCCACCGTCGTCGCGGGGCTGCCCCAGGCCGCAGCCATCGCCGGACGGGATCTGGACGTGGTGGTGGAATGCGATACCGGCCGCAGGCGGGCCGGAGTCGAGACGGCGGCCGAGGCGATCTCCCTGGCCAGGGAGATCGCATCCCGTCCCGGACTCTCGTTTTCCGGCTTCATGCTGTATCCGCCGGAAAACGCCATGGCCGAGACGCAGGCCTTTCTCGACGCGGCCACGGCGGGCGTGCAGGAAATGGGGCTCGAGCCCCGCATGGTGTCGTCGGGAGGCACGCCCAATCTGGTCAATCTGGGCCGGATTGAGGGCGTCACCGAGCATCGGGCGGGAACCTCCGTATTCAACGACCGCATGATGCTGGCGGCCGGCGTGGCGCAACTGGAGGACTGCGCCCTGACGGTCTACGCGACGGTGGTCAGCCGGGCCGGCGCCGAGCGGGGCATCGTCGATTCGGGCTCGAAGACGCTGACGAGCGATACGGGCGGTCTCGAAGGGCACGGCCTCATCCTCGAGCATCCGCAGGCGAAGATCGCGCGCTTCGCCGAGGAGCATGGGTTCCTGGATCTGTCGGGCTGCAACGACCGCCCTCAGGTTGGCGATGTGGTTCGTATCGTGCCCAATCACGTCTGCGTCGTGGTCAATATGGTCGACCGCCTGGTCACGGTGCGGGGAGGCGAGATCGTCGGGGAGCTGCCTGTCGCAGCCCGCGGCCGGCTGACGTGAGATGCGGCGCGGGCTGGATCGGGCCGCTGCCCCCGATGCATCCGTTTGGGAACTAGCCGATTGGGCAGGTGCCCCGAATCGGCCTGAGTGCTATTGCTGAGCCTCATTCCGCCTGCAAGCGGCGCCTGCTCCCGCCGTTCAGGTTCTCTTGTCTCGTCTGCGGCTCGGATCCGCCAGGATCCCGGGAACGTGAGGCTGTTTGCCGTCAAATCGCCAGTGCATGGTATTTCAGCAGTATTTGAACAGAAAAGCTTCCTCATTGGCAGAGCAGGGGGAGCAGGGGCGGCGTCTTCGAGAGTATAGTGCCAAGATAAAGCTGACGATCAGGAGGCCTTGCCATGAGCTTGCAGCGGTCCGCGTATGTGTTCGGCGTTTTGGGTTTCCTGCTTGCAACGAACGGATCGTCGTTCGCCCAGGGGGCTCCTCCCGCACCGCCTTCCGTCACCGTCGCAAAGCCCGTCGTGAAGGACATCATCGAGCGGACCGACTTCATCGGGCGCTTCGAGGCCGTCGATCAGGTCGATGTCCGGGCGCGGGTTTCAGGGTACATCGACAAGATCCATTTCGAGGACGGAACCCTGGTCAAGGCCGGCGATCTGCTCTTCACCATCGACCCGCGGCCCTACCGGAACGCCCTGGAGCAGGCGCAGGCCACCGTGACGTCCTCACAGGTCCGCCTGGATTTCGCGCAAAGCGACCTCGATCGGGCCGAGCAGCTGCGCCGGACGGGCAATGTCAGCGATCAGGTTTTCGACCAGCGGCGGCAGGCCTTCCTGACCGCGAAGGCCGAGCTGGATCGAGCGCAGGCGGCGTTGCGCCAGGCGCAGCTCGACGTGGATTTCACTGAGGTCAGATCGCCGCTGACGGGCCGGCTCTCCCGCAGGCTCGTGTCCGGGGGGAACCTGGTCAACGCCAACCAGACGATCCTGACGAACGTCCTCACCCTCGATCCGATCCAGTTCTATTTCGACGTGGATGAGCGTTCCTATCTCGCCTATTCGCGCCAGACCCAGGGGGGAACCAGAACATCCTCCAGCGGTTCGGCGAACGAGGTTCTGCTCACCCTGACGGACGAGCGCCTCGGCCAGCGGAAGGGACAGCTCGACTTCGTCGACAACCGCCTGGATGCGGCAAGCGGCACGATCCGCGCCCGCGCGGTCTTCGCCAACAAGGATCTGTTCCTGACCCCCGGCCTTTTCGGCCGCGTCACCATCGGCGCCTCGGATCCCTACAGCGCGGTTCTCCTGCCCGACGAGGCCATCGGCAGCGATCAGGACCGGCGCGTGGCCTATGTGCTGGGCGAGAACAACGTGGTCAGCCTGAAACCGATCCGGGTCGGTCCGAGGATCGACGGCTATCGGGTCATCCGGGAGGGCTTGAAGGGCGACGAGACGGTTGTGGTGAACGGCCTCGTGCGCGTCCGGCCAGGATCGCCGATCACGCCCCAGATGACGACGCTCCCCATGGTTCGGGAACGAAACGGCTCCTGACGCCGCGCGACAAGGAAACCCCCATGCGTTTCGCCCATTTCTTCGTCGACCGTCCCATTTTCGCGACCGTTCTGTCGGCGCTCTTCCTCATCGTCGGCGGGATCGCCTACACCACGTTGCCGGTGGCGCAGTATCCGGAGATCACGCCGCCCACCATCGTGGTGAGGGCCAACTATCCCGGAGCGGACGCCGAGACGGTCGCCTCGACGGTGGCGACCCCCCTGGAGCAGCAGATCAACGGCGTCGAGGACATGCTCTACATGTCCTCGTATTCCACGAGCGACGGCTCCCTGTCCCTGACCATCACGTTCAAGCTGGGAACCAACCTCGACAACGCCCAGGTGCTGGTCCAGAACCGGGTCGCCATCGCCAACCCGCGCCTGCCGGAGGAGGTGCGCCGTCTCGGAGTGACCACCCTCAAGAGCTCCCCGGACCTCATGATGGTGGTCCACATGCTCTCGCCGAGCGAGATGTACGATCAGCTCTACGTCTCGAACTATGCCCGCAACTACGTGCGCGACACGCTGATGCGGCTCGAAGGCGTGGGAGACCTCATCATCTTCGGCGAGCGGCAGTATTCCCTGAGGGTCTGGCTCGACCCCGAGAAGCTCGCCTCGTACGGCATGACGTCCAGCGAGGTGGTGCGCGCCATCCAGGAGCAGAACGTCCAGGTGTCGGGCGGCGCCTTGGGCCAGGAGCCCACGCCTTCCGATTCGGCTTTCCAGATGACCGTCACGACCCAGGGCCGTTTCGAGGACCCGCGTCAGTTCAGGCAGATCATCGTCCAGGCCACCCCGGACGGTCGTCTGGTGCGTCTGCAGGACGTGGCCCGCATCGAGCTCGGCGCTCAGGACTACGTGACGAATTCCTACCTCAACGGGAAACCTGCGGTCGCCCTCGCGCTGTTTCAGCGGCCGGGCACCAACGCGCTCGAAGCGGCGGACCAGATCATCGCCACCATGGAGCAGCTCAAGGCGAACTTTCCGCAAGGGATCGACTACCAGGTCGTCTACAACCCCACGGAGTTCATCGCCGAGAGCGTGAACGAGGTTTACATCACGCTCTTCGAGGCAACCGCCCTCGTGGTGCTCGTGGTGCTGGTGTTCCTGCAGAGCTGGCGCACGGCCATCATCCCGATCGTCGCCATTCCCGTCTCGCTGATCGGGACCTTCGCGGTCATGGCGGCCCTGGGCTTCTCGCTGAACACCCTGACCCTCTTCGGCATGGTCCTGGCCATCGGCATCGTGGTGGACGACGCCATCGTGGTGGTCGAGAACGTGGAGCGCAACATCGCCCTCGGCCTCTCGCCCAGGGAGGCGGCCCACAGGACCATGGACGAGGTCGGAACGGCCCTGGTGGCCATCGCGCTGGTGCTCGCGGCGGTATTCGTGCCCACCGCCTTCATCCCCGGCATTTCGGGGCAGTTCTACCGCCAGTTCGCCTTGACCATCGCCGTCTCAACGGTGATCTCGGCCTTCAATTCCCTCACCCTGTCGCCGGCCCTGGCGGCATGGCTCCTGAAGCCGCACGACCACAAGACGCCGCGAAACCCGGTCCTGCGCATGGGCAACCGCCTTGCGAACGGGTTCAACCGCGGCTTCGACGCCACGTCGAACGGCTACGCGAGGGCGGTCGGATCGTTCGTTCGGCGCAAGCTCATCGTGCTTCCGGTCTATGTGGGCCTGCTTGCGGGAACCGTGTGGATCGCCAACCATGTGCCGCGAGGCTTCATCCCCACTCTCGACCAGGGCTATGCCATCGTGGTCGTCCAGCTGCCGGACGGATCATCCCTGTCCCGAACGGACGCGGTGGTGCAGAGAGCCTCCAAGATCATGCAGGAGACGCCCGGCGTGCTCGACGCGGTGGCCTTTGCCGGATTCTCCGGCGCCACCTTCACCAACGCCACCAATTCCGCCGCCATCTTCGCCCGGTTCAAGCCCTTCGACGAGCGCATCGCGAGCGGCGACAGCGCCGACAAGATCATCGGCGACCTGTTCGGACGCATGCAGCAGATCGAGGAGGCCTTCATCATCGCCATTCCGCCGCCGCCGGTCCGCGGCCTCGGCAACTCCGGAGGATTCAAGATCCAACTCCAGAACAGGACCGGCAGCGATGTCCGCGGCCTTCTGGCCGTTGCGTACCAGATGATGGGGCAGGCCCGGCAGAACCCGAACCTCGCCGGCGTCTTCACCACGTTCTCGGCCAACTCGCCCCAGGTCTATCTGGAGATCGACCGCCAGAAGGCCAGCATTCTGAACGTGCCCATCCCGAACATCTTCGAGACGCTGCGGATCAACCTCGGCACGGCCTATGTGAACGACTTCAACGCGTTCGGCCGGGTCTATCAGGTCCGCGCCCAGGCCGACCAGAGATTCCGGATCGACGAGGCGGACATCAACCGGCTGCGCGTGCGCTCGTCCACCGGCGCGCTGGTTCCCCTGGGCACCCTCGTGGAGATACGGGAGGTCTCGGGACCCGATCTGATCCAGCGCTACAACATGTTCACCTCGGTGGCGCTCCAGGGCGGCGCGGCTCCCGGCGTTTCCTCGGGAGCCGCCCTCGAAGCCATGGAGGATCTGGCGCGCCAGAGCCTGTCGCCCGGAATGGCCTATGAATGGACGGAACTGGCCTTCCAGGAGCGGCAGACGGGAAACACCGCGGTGTTCATCTTCGCCCTGTCGGTGCTCTTCGTGTTCCTCGTGCTCGCGGCCCAGTATGAGAGCTGGACGCTGCCGCTCGCCATCATCCTGATCGTTCCCATGAGCGTTCTGTCGGCTCTCGTCGGCGTGATGCTGCGAGGGCAGGACAACAACATCCTCACCCAGATCGGCCTCGTGGTTCTCGTCGGGCTGGCGGCCAAGAACGCCATCCTGATCGTGGAGTTCGCCAAGAAGGCGCAGGAGGAGGGCAAGACGCCGGTGGAGGCCGTCATCGAGGCCTGCCGGCTGAGGCTTCGTCCCATTCTGATGACCGCGTTCGCGTTCATCCTGGGGGTCCTGCCGCTCGCGATCGCCACCGGACCGGGAGCCGAGATGCGCCAGGCCCTGGGAACCGCGGTGTTTGCGGGCATGCTCGGGGTGACCCTCTTCGGGTTGTTCCTGACGCCCGTCTTCTACGTGACCTTGCGGCTGCTCGCGGCGCGGACGTCCAAGCCCCGATCCCCCAAGGAGCCCGAGATTGCGGAAAACCAGCCGTCCCCGGCCGAGTAGGCGGAGGCGGGATCGATCCCTTGACCTACCTTCCGGAGCCGGTTGCCCCTATATGAGCGCTGCTGCATCACTGTTGCGGCAGCGGTCGAAGGGGGTCTCCATGGACGCAGCGCAGGTAGCGGGGGTCGCCCGGTGGGTCACGGAGGCGGGGCTCGCCGGCGCGGCGGAGCCGGATCTCCTCCGCGGTTTCTGCGAGCGCCTGGCCGCGGCAGGGTTGCCGGTCTGCCGCGCGAATATGGTTGTGGACACGCTGCACCCCGTCCATGAGGGACGTGCTTTCCGCTGGCGGCGCGATGAGGCGGACCTGGATCCCATCGTCGAGTACGGCCGCACCAATGTGGAGGGCGAGGCTGCAGATAGCTGGCGCCGCAGCACCTATTACCACCTGCTTCAGACCGGCGAGAGCCTGCTCCGGCGCCGGATCGGTCCAGGTCATCCCGTGGACTTCACCGTTCTCGACGATCTCCGGTCGGAGAGACAGACAGACTACCTCGCCCTTATCCACCGTTTCGGAGCGGCAGGGTCGATCGGCGAGCTGGACTCCGTCTATTCGTCGTGGACGACGGATGCCGCTTCCGGATTTACGGACGAGCATCTGGCGTCCCTGCATGAGCTGACGCCGTCCTTGGCGCTTGCCATGAAATGCACGTCCCTTGCCCGAATCGCCCAGACGCTTGTCGAGACCTATCTCGGCCGCGACGCGGGCCACCTGGTCCTGAGCGGCCGGATCGCGAGAGGCGTCACGGACCGAATTCAGGCCGTTCTCTGGTTCAGCGATCTGCGGGGCTTTACCCACATCACCGAGACCGCCGACCCTGAGCAGATCATTCCTTTCCTGAACGACTATTCGGAGGCGATCATCTCATCGATCCACGAGGCGGGCGGCGATGTGCTGAAGCTGATCGGAGACGGTACCCTTGCGATCTTCAAGGCCGAGGATCCTGCCGGAGCCTGCCGATGCGCCCTGAAAGCCGGAGAGTTGATGCGCTCGCGAATCCTGCTGCTCAACGAGGATCGTTCATCGCGAGGCCTGCCGGTCACCGATGCCTATCTGGGCCTCCACATCGGAGAGGTCTTCTATGGGAACATCGGCAGCCAGGACCGTCTGGACTTCACGGTCGTCGGTCCCGCCGTGAACGAAGTCAGCCGGATCGTCGCGCTTTGCCGCTCCGTCGAGAGAGACGTTCTGGTCTCGTCGGCCTTCTTGTCGGCAGCGTCGCACGATGACCGGGCAGGCCTCGTGTCGGTGGGCCGGTATGCCTTGAGAGGGGTCAACCGCCCGCAGGAGTTGTTCACGCTTGAGCCCACCCCCGACGGGAGCAGGGACGCGCGCGACGTCCCTGCAGCAAGGGAGCCTCCAGCCAGGTCTTCCTCCGGCTCTTCGCCGGGAAGTCGGTAGCGCCCGCCAACGCGAGAGCCTCCCTCTGGTGGTCCAAAGGGAGGCCCTGGAGTGTCGAGAGCGACCTATCAGATGATGTAGGTGTAGCTCATGTCGGAGGCGAGGCCTGCGTTCCTGAGCACCACGCCGGTGTCGAACTGGCCGTCGCTGTTGAGGTCGGACACCAGGTAGCCGGTGTCGGTCTTGGAGTTGTACAGGAACACGTGCTTGATGCTCGCGCTCGGGAACAGGTCCTCGGCGCGGATCAGAGCCGACCCAATCGAGGTGGCCGACGTGCTGGCCTCCCGGTAGTTGCCCGACGTGCCCCTCACGGTCATGTCGATCCAGTCGTCCGACCTGTTCCAGTCGGTGATCGTGTCGACGGTGCTGGTGGACAGGCCGGAGGTGCCCTTGGTGAAGACGAAGAGGTCTTCGCCCGAACCGCCGACCAGGGTGTCGCGGCCGAGGCCGCCGGACAGGAGATCGTCGCCGCTGCCGCCCGACAGGTAGTCCAGGCCCGAGCCGCCGTAGAGGTCGTCCCAGCCGGAGCCGCCGTAAAGGTCGTCGTGGCCGTATCCGCCGAAGAGCGTGTCGTCGCCGAAGCTGCCGGAGAGGATGTCGTTCCCCTCGAAGCCGTTGATCAGGTCGTCGCCGTCATATCCCTCGATGTCGTCCGCATAGATCGAGCCGTCGATGTCGTCGTCGTAGTCCGTTCCGTCAAAGATCACCATTCCTGGCCTCCGTGTGATGTGGTGCTCCAGCCCGCCTCGATGAGAGGCCCCTTTGGAGCCGCCTATAGCCGATTCGTGCCACAGGAGAGTTAACCGCCCGTATCCGCATCATGCACGGCGCGTCTGAATGGCGGCTCGGCGGTTCGTTCATCGGCCGTAAAGCTTCGGAGCGGTCCTGAGAGGCCGGCTCATCAAGCGCGGGCAGCTCTCCTCCCCACCCCTCTCAGGCTTGCCTGAGGTCAGCTTCATCATGCGCAAGTCGGCGCGACCTGACTCTCCTCCCCACCCATCTCAGGCTTGCCTGAAATGGGCTTCATGATGCGCAAGTCGGGAACACCCGACTTGCGGTGGGGAGGAGGTGGAGGTGGGGGTGTGTGCGATAGCCTATCGGCGTATGACGCTCACACCCCCACCCTGGCCCTCCCCACAAGGGGGAGGGGAAAAGAGGGCGCGGCTCCGAGCCAGACTTTGAGCGCGGCGATCCGACGACGGCCCAAGGAGGCGGCCCCGGCGGGCACGGCACCCCGCCCGGGGGCCGGCAGGCCGGTCCGCTCGAACATTTTCCTCGATCCTGGCGTTAGGGCATGGCACGCCCCTTCCAGGAGGTTCACCCATGCGCATCCACCATCTCAATTGCGGCTGCATGTGCCCGGTCGGCGGCCGGTTGTGGGATGGGGTGAGCCGCGGCCCGACTGCGCAATTGGTGTGCCATTGCCTGCTGGTGGAGACGGACGCGAGCGGCCTCGTCCTGGTGGATACCGGCTTCGGCTCCCGGGACGTGGAGGACCCTTACGGGCGCTTGAGCCCGCTCTTCATCCACATGAACCGGATCCGGCTCGAGCACCGCTACACCGCCCTGGCGGAGGTGACGTCCCGGGGCTTCTCGCCCCGGGACGTGCGCCACATCGTGCTGACCCATCTCGATTTCGACCATGCGGGCGGGCTGGAGGATTTCCCCGAGGCCACGGTGCACGTGCTGCAGCCGGAGGCGGAAGCCGCGGAGCAGCGCGACGGCTTCATCCGGCGGCGGCGCTATCGTCCCGAGCAATGGGACGAGGTGGGCCACTGGAGCTTCTACGACCGGGGCGGCGAGCGCTGGTTCGGGTTCGACGCGGTGCGGGGCCTCGCCGGCCTGCCGCCCGAGATCCTCATGATCCCCCTGCCCGGTCATTCCGCCGGCCATGCGGGCGTGGCCATCGACACCCCGGAGGGATGGCTGCTCAATGCGGGCGACGCCTATTTCTACCGGCGCGAGATGGACGCCGAGCCCACCTGCACGCCGGG
>DATHAU010000163.1:0-10839 GCA_035296545.1 Microvirga sp. | reverse complement strand
GGGCCTGGTGGAGGGCCTCGGCGGCCGGAAACCGAAGCTTCTCGACGCCAGCACGGCGCATCGGGTGAGCCCGGGCTGGGCCTATGGATTTGCGGAACTCGCGCCCGCCCAGCGGGACGCCATCGCGGCGGCCGACAGGGTGGCCAATCCCGGCTGCTATCCGACCGGAGCCATCGCGCTCATTCGCCCCCTGGTCGATGCGGGCTTGATTCCGGCGGATTATCCGATCAGCGTGAACGCGGTGAGCGGCTACAGCGGCGGCGGGCGGTCCATGATCGAAGCCTACGAGGCCGGCACGGCCCCGGCCTTCGAGCTCTACGGCCTCGGCTTCGAGCACAAGCACGTGCCCGAACTGCAGAAATATACCGGCCTGACCCGGCGTCCGATCTTCATCCCCTCCGTGGGCAATTTCCGGCAGGGGATGCTGGTGAGCGTTCCGCTTCACCTCGACCTGCTGCCGGGCAAGCCCAGGGCCGGCGACCTGGAGGCGGCGCTGCTGGAGAGGTACCGGGGCGGCCTCGTCAGCGTGACGCCTGCGATCTCGGGGTGCAAGAAGATCGAGCGGATCGAGCCCGAGGCGCTCAACGATACGGACCGGCTGGAGCTCTTCGTGTTCCAGCACGACAGCTACTCCCATGCGGTGCTGGTGGCGCGCCTCGACAATCTCGGCAAGGGCGCATCGGGAGCGGCGGTTCAGAACATCCAGCTCATGCTCGGGCTGATCTGAAAGGCGCTTGTCATCCCGGGGCCGCGCAGCGGAGCCCGGGATCCATAACCGCTGACGACGCAGGATGAAGCACAGCGGATGCCGCCGCGCTCTTCCTCCCATCGTCGTTTTTATGGATCCCCGCCTGCGCCTGGATGGCAGTGCCCGGTGAGGAGCCCGTCGCTCAGCGCCCTTGCCGGCCCTTGCTCGTATCCGGCGGATTGCTCTCGAAGGCCACAACCTGCTGGCGCTGCTCGCCCAGGCCCTCGATGCCGAGCGACACCACGTCCCCGGCCTTCAGGAAGCGCTGCGGCTTCATGCCCATGCCCACGCCGGGGGGCGTGCCCGTGGTGATCACGTCCCCGGGCTCCAGGATCATGAAGTGCGAGACGTACGAGACGATCTTCGCCACGTTGAAGATCATGGTGCGGGTCGACCCGTTCTGCATGCGCTCCCCGTTCACGTCGAGCCACATGGACAGGTTCTGCGGGTCCGGAACCTCGTCCTTGGTCACGAGCCAGGGTCCGAGGGGGCCGAAGGTCGGGCAGCCCTTGCCCTTGGTCCAGGTGCCGCCGCGCTCGAGCTGGTACTCGCGCTCCGAGACGTCGTTGCAGACGCAATAGCCGGCCACGAACTCCAGGGACTCGTTGGCGCCCACATAGGAGGCCCGCTCGCCGATCACGATGGCGAGCTCCACCTCCCAGTCGGTCTTCTGCGATCCACGCGGAATGATCACGTCGTCGTTCGGTCCCACGATGCAGGAGGGAGCCTTGTTGAAGATGATCGGCTCCGCCGGAATCGGCGCCCCGGTTTCGGCGGCGTGGTCGGCATAGTTCAATCCGATGGCGATGAAGTTGCGCACCTGCCCGACGCAGGGGCCGAGGCGCTGGCCCGACGGGGCGAGGGGAAGAGCCGTCAGGTCTGCCCGACCCAGGGATGCAAGGCTCTCCGGCGACAGGGTTGCTCCGGTAATGTCGGGAACGATGCTCGACGCGTCGCGGATCTGTCCGCTGGGATCGATGACTCCCGGCTTCTCCCGTCCGGCATCCCCAAATCTCACCAGCTTCATGAAACGCGTCTCCTGTTGATGCCTCAAGCGGGCGCTTGCGCGCACCTCCGGCCGGCATGTTGCCGTTTTGTCACGAAAGCACACAAACTACCAGATGACCGGGTTAACGCCTCGGACAGCATAAGCCAAGGTCATGGAGTCAAATACATTGGTTTACATGTGAACCGTACCAATTTGGGGTTGGGTGGCATGTAATCGAAGGTTGATCCCGCGGCTCATCAAGTAGACGAATAATATAACCACATTAACCCTTCGCTCCCCGGCGCTCCCATTCGGCGATTGCGGCTAAAATGAAGCATTGGCACAGTGGCCCCAAGGCGGGATTCGCCGACCAAAACCAACGAGTCCATAAGGGCAGGAATTCTTCATGAGCCGGTTCAATCGTATTTCCACCCTGGCTGCGGTCTCCCTCGCAGCTCTCATCTCCGCTCAGGGAGGCGCTCAGGCCGGCGGCTTCGCGATCCGTGAGCAGAGCGCCACCGCACAGGGCTACTCCTTCGCTGGCGCCGCGTCCGGCTCCGGCGGCCTGTCCTCCATGTTCTGGAACCCGGCCACGATCACGATGGCTCCGGGCTGGCACAGCGAGTGGCATCTGTCGCTGATCGTGCCCCGCGTCGAGATCGATCCTCTGCCCGGGACCCCCACCGCCATTTTCGGCAGCTCCGGGGATATCGGGCAGGACGCCATCGTGCCGACCGGCTTCAGCTCCTACCAGATCAACGACAGGTTCTGGGTCGGCGTTTCCAGCTCCGCCCCGTACGGCCTCGTGACCGACCCGCGCCAGAACTGGGCGGGGCAGATCTATTCCCGCTCGTCCAAGGTCTTCTCCCTGAACGTCAACCCCATCGTGGGCGTGAAGGTGAACGACTGGCTGTCCCTCGCGGTCGGCCCGTCGCTCCAGTACTTCGACATCCGCCTCAAGAGCGCGGTCACCCCTGCGCCCAATGCTCCGAGCGCGATCCTTGAGGGCGACGACATCGGCTTCGGCTTCACGGCGGGCGCCACCATCACGCCGTTCGCCGGAACGACGATCGGTATCGGCTACCGCTCCAGAATCGACCATGAGCTGGAAGGAACCTTCTCCATTCCGGCCGGCGTCGGCGGCGTTCCTGTCAACCGGCAGATCCCGATCAACGCGGACCTGACCACCCCGGATCAGGTCACCATCGGCCTGTCGCAGATGATCACCCCTGCGCTGACGGTGCATCTCGGCTTCGAGTGGACGAACTGGAGCATTCTCGAGGAGCCGCTGGTGCTCGGGCCGGGCGGGGCGGTCGTCCGCACCCTGCCGCTCAACTATGACGACGGCTTCTTCTATTCGGCAGGCTTCGACTACAAGCTGAACAACCAGTGGACCCTCCGGGCCGGCGTCGCCTACGAGGAATCGCCCATCGACACGGAGATCCGCTCCACCCGCCTGCCGGACAACGACCGCATCTGGCTCTCGGTCGGCGCCGGCTACCAGTGGAGCGACAAGCTGTCCTTCGACATCGCCTATACGCACATCTTCACGAAGGAAACCGACATCCGGATCACCCCTGGCCATCAGGATTACCTGGGCGTGCCCTTCCTGGCCGATGTGGACGCCGCCGTGGACATCGTCTCGGTCGGCCTGCGCTATCGCTGGGACGACCCCAAGGTCGCCATCCCGGCCGTGCCGCTCGTCCGCAAGTACTGAGCGGAAAACCGCCCACGAAAAAGGCCGGCTCCGAGCCGGCCTTTTTTATTGCCCTTCCAGGGGTTACGACCTTCCGGGGGTTACGACTTGGCCAGGACGTAGGTGCCCGGCGCGTCGCAGAGCGGTTCGAGCTTGCCGCTGCCGGGTTGCCGGGCCGGCACCATGCGCGGAGCCTGTTTCCGGACCCACTCGAACCAGTAGGGCCACCACGACCCGGCGGTCTCCGTGGCCTTGCTCACCCAGTCCTCCATCTGGCCCTCCACAGGGCCGCCGGTCCAGAACTGGTATTTCGGCTTGTTGGGAGAATTGACCACCCCGGCGATGTGCCCGGACCCGGCCAGCACGAAGTCCACTGGCCCGCCGAAGGATTTCGACCCGAGGAAGACCGAGCGGGCAGGGGCGATATGGTCCTCCTTGGTGGCGAGGTTGAAGACCGGGGCCTTGACCTTCTTCAGGTCGAGCTTCACGCCGCCGACCTCCATCTCGCCCTTGGTGAGCTTGTTCTCCAGGTAGCAGTTGCGCAGATAGAAGGCGTGATTGGCCGCGGGCATGCGCGTGGAATCGGAGTTCCAGTAGAGCAGGTCGAACGGGAAGGGCGCCTGCCCCTTCATGTACACGTTGACCACGTTGGACCAGATCAGGTCGTTGGGCCGCAGCATGTTGAAGGCGTTGGCCATCTGCGAGCCCTCGAGATAGCCGCGCTTCCTCATGGCGGCCTCGACGGCGCTGATCTGCTCCTCGTCGGCGAACACCTTCAGGTCCCCCGCATGGGTGAAGTCGACCTGGGCCGTGAAGAAGGTGGCGCTGTCGATCCGCTTGTCACGCTTGGCCGCCATATAGGCCATGGCCACGGCCAGAAGGGTGCCGCCGACGCAATAGCCGATGGTGGTCACCTTCTTCTCGCCCGTTGCCTGCTCGATGGCGTCGAGAGCCGCGAAGATGCCCTCGCGCATGTAGTGCTCGAAGCCCTTGTGGGCATGCTCCTCGGACGGGTTCACCCAGGAGATGCAGAACACGGTCAGGCCCTGCGACACCGCCCACCGGATGAAGCTCTTCTCCGCGTTGAGGTCGAGAATGTAGAACTTGTTGATCCAGGGCGGCACGATCAGGAGCGGGCGCTTGAGCACCTTCTCGGTCGTGGGGGCATATTGGATCAGCTCGATCAGGTCGTTGCGGAAGACGACCTTGCCCGGGGTGGTGGCGATGTTGACGCCGATCTTGAAGTTGCCGGGATCGGTCTGCCGGATCTTCAACTCCCCGCCGCCCGCCTGGATGTCCTCCGCCAGCATCGACATGCCGCGGGCCAGATTGGCGCCGTTCTCCTTGATGGTCTCCCGGATAAGTTCGGGATTGGTCAGCAGGAAATTGGAGGGCGAAAGGGCGCTGGAAAGCTGCTTGAGGTAGAACTGCGCCTTGTGCCGGGTGCGCTCGTCCACCCCTTCCGCATCCTCCACGAGCTCCTCGGCCCAGCGGGAGGTGATGAGATAGGCCTGCTTGGGGAAGTCGAAGACGGGGTTCTGCGACCATTCCGGGTCTTTGAACCGGCTGTCCTTCGGCTCGGGCGCGGCCACGGGCTCGGCGGGCTCGCCCTGGGCGCGCTTCAAGGTGGAGGCCCACAGGCTCATGAACTGCGTTCCGAGGCGGGCCTGGGCCTCGAAGGTCTTCTGCGGATCGCCCATCCAGGCCTCCGCCACCCGGCCCAGGGTCTTGATGGCTCCCGCCGCCTCTCCTGCAAGGTCAGGCGGCGCCTGGCGCTCTTCGAGGGGCTTGAGATAGGCGGCCGTAGCCTTGCTGGCCCCTTCGATGAAAAGGGCCATGTTTCGGGACAATTCCTCGAAATCCGGAGTTGAGGACCGAGCCTTGTCTTCGGCGTAAGGCTTATCCATAAGGCGTTCTCCCTGCAATCCGCCGGCATTGCTCGCGAGCCGCATTTCCGACATCTTAACGTTCATGCCGTCGTGTATGCCAGAGTCAATATTCTTATCATCAGGTACCGAAATGCCGACTGAGACTTCGCTGCCGTTCCGCGCCGCTGCGATTGCGCTGACAATGCTCGCCGTTGGCAACGTCGCTGCCTGTACGGAAGGTTCCAATCCCACCAAGGAACTTGCGAATTCCCTCGGTTTGGGTCCCAAAATCACCGAGTCGCCGGATTTCGTCGCCCGATCCAGGCCCAAATCCCTGGATTACATGCCCATCGGCGTGGCCGCGGCGGAGCGTCCGACGAAGGCTCGAACCGCCGAGGAGATCAAGGCCGCCGAGGCCGAGATGGACGCCCTGCGCGCGCAGAACGAGGCCGCCGGCGCCGCCGCCGCCCGTTTGGGCGGGACGCCGGAGCCGGCGCCCGTCATCAAGAAGCCTGCCCCTCAAAAAACCCCTTAATCGAATTGCCGTTCAGCTTTGCTCAAGGACCTCGTCATGATGGACTTCTACCGGATCAAGCGTCTTCCCCCTTACGTCTTCGAGCAGGTGAACCGCATCAAGGCCACGGCCCGGGCCAACGGGGCGGACATCATCGATCTGGGAATGGGCAATCCGGACCTGCCGGCTCCTCAGCACGTCATCGACAAGCTTGTCGAGACGGTGGGCAAGCCGCGCACCGACCGCTATTCGGCCTCCAAGGGCATCTCGGGCCTGCGCCGCGCCCAGGCCGGCTATTACGCGCGGCGGTTCGGGGTGAAGCTCAACCCCGACACGCAGGTGGTGGCGACCCTGGGCTCGAAGGAAGGCTTCGCCAACATGGCTCAGGCCATCACCGAGCCGGGCGACGTGATCCTCGTGCCGAACCCGAGCTACCCCATCCATGCCTTCGGCTTCCTGATGGCGGGGGGCGTCATCCGGTCCGTGCCGGCCGAGCCGACCCCGGATTTCTTCGTGGCGGCCGAGAGGGCCGTGGCCCATTCGATCCCGAAGCCCGTGGCGCTCGTGGTCTGCTATCCGTCGAACCCCACCGCCTATGTGGCCTCCCTCGATTTCTACCGGGACCTTGTGGCTTTCGCCAAGAAGCATGACCTGATCCTGCTCTCGGACCTGGCCTATTCCGAGGTCTATTTCGACGACAGGAGCCCGCCCCCGTCGATCCTGCAGGTTCCCGGAGCCATCGATGTGGCGGTGGAATTCACCTCCATGTCCAAGACCTTCTCCATGGCGGGCTGGCGCATCGGCTTCGCCGTGGGCAACGACCGCCTTCTGTCGGCTCTCTCCCGGGTGAAATCCTACCTGGATTACGGGGCCTTCACGCCCGTCCAGGTGGCGGCGACCGCAGCCCTCAACGGCCCTGACGACTGCATCCGCGAGATGCGCGCCACCTACAAGCGCCGCCGGGACGTGCTGGTGGACGCCTTCGACAAGGCCGGCTGGCCGATTCCCGCTCCCAACGCCTCCATGTTCGCCTGGGTGCAGATCCCCGAGAGGTTCCGCGGGCTGGGAAGCCTGGAATTCTCCAAGCTCCTGGTCGAGAAGGCCGATGTGGCGGTCGCCCCGGGCGTGGGTTTCGGAGAGCACGGCGACGATTACGTGCGCATCGCCCTCGTGGAGAACGAGCAGCGCATCCGCCAGGCCGCCCGCAACATCCGCAAGTTCTTCGACAACGCGGACCAGACCCTGCACAACGTGGTGCCCATGGCGCGGGCCGGCGTCTCCCGTTCCGGCTCGTAGGAGGCCGGAGCCTGCCATGCGCGTCGCGGTCATGGACAGGCAAGCTTGACGGTCGTAAAGAGCAACGCGATTTTCACAGGGAGCTCTTTCTCGTGACACGTCCTCTTCGGATCGGCGTCGCCGGTCTCGGCACAGTCGGCGCATCGGTCATTCGCATTCTGGACCGCCAGGACGAGGCTGTCGCCCAGCGGGGCGGGCGGCCGGTTCAGGTGGTGGCCGTGTCGGCCCGGGACAGGAGCAAGGATCGCGGCGTCGACCTGTCGCGCTTCGCCTGGTTCGATGATCCTACGGCCCTCGCCCGCTCGCCCGAGGTCGACTGCGTGGTCGAGCTCATGGGCGGCGCGGACGGCGCTGCCTTGGAGATCGTGCAAGGGGCCCTGTCCCTGGGCAAGCACGTGGTCACCGCCAACAAGGCCCTGCTCGCCAAGCATGGCCTCGCCCTGGCGAAGCTTGCCGAGGGCGCGGGCGCGGCCCTGGCCTTCGAGGCGTCCGTCGCGGGCGGAATCCCGATCATCAAGACCCTGCGCGAGGCCCTGCCGGCCAATCGCGTGTCGCGGCTCTACGGCATCCTCAACGGCACCTGCAACTACATCCTCTCCCGCATGGAGCTGGAAGGGCTCACCTTCACGGAATGCCTCAAGGACGCGCAACGCCTCGGCTATGCGGAGGCGGACCCGACCTTCGACGTGGAGGGCTACGACACCGCCCACAAGCTCGCGATCCTCACGAGCCTGGCCTTCGGGACCGAGATCGACGCGGACGCGATCTATGTGGAGGGCATCTCGTCCATCACGCCCCTGGACCTCGCCATGGCCAAGGAGCTGGGCTACCGCATCAAGCTTCTCGGCGTGGCCGAGCGGACCGCGACCGGGATCGAGCAGCGGGTCCACCCGACCATGGTGCCAAGGACCTCCGCCATCGCCCAGGTGATGGGCGTGACCAACGCCGTGACCCTCGATGCGGATGCGGTAAAGGAGCTGACGCTCATCGGACCCGGGGCAGGGGGCGACGCCACCGCCTCCGCCGTGGTGGCGGACATCGCGGACGTGGCCTCCGGCCGGGCTCCGTCTCCCTTCGGCCGCCCCACGGAGCGGCTGGAAAAGGCACTTCGCGCGCCGATGCAGCGCCACCAGGGCGGCTATTACGTCCGTCTGACGGTCCGGGACCGCCCCGGGGCCGCCGCAGGGGTGGCGACCCGCATGGCCGAGGCCGACATCTCCCTCGAGAGCATCCTCCAGAAGCGGTCCGAGGCGGCCGCGACCCAGGACCCGCACGGGCGCTCGGGAGCGCCGGTTCCCCTCGTGCTCATCACCTATGCGGCCACCGAAGCGTCGATCCGTTCCGCGCTCGAAAAAATTTCGGGGGATGGCCTTATTGCCGAGCCGCCCCAAGTCATTCGTATCGAGCGAGAATAGCGTCCATTCGGCGGGCCTCGCCCGCCTGAGAGCTTCAAAAGGGAGTCGACACGTCCATGTCGCAAGGCATTACCGTCCAACCGGGCCAAATCATCGAGCGCATCCTCACCCTGGAGCTCGTCCGCGTGACCGAGCGCGCCGCGGTCGCCTCGGCGCGGCTTCGCGGCCGCGGCAACGAGAAGGCGGCCGACCAGGCCGCCGTGGACGCCATGCGGCGCGAGCTGAACAAGCTGCCCATCGACGGCACGGTGGTGATCGGCGAGGGCGAGCGCGACGAGGCGCCCATGCTGTTCATCGGCGAAAAGGTCGGCAACAAGCAGGGCCCGAAGGTGGACATCGCCGTCGACCCGCTGGAGGGCACGACGCTCTGCGCCAAGGACATGCCGGGCTCCATCGCCGTCATGGCCATGGCCGAGGCCGGAACCCTGCTGGCTGCTCCCGACGTCTACATGCACAAGATCGCGGTCGGCCCCGGCTACTCCCCCGGCGTCGTCGACCTCGACGCCTCCCCGGAGGAGAACATCCACAGCCTCGCCAAGGCGAAAGGCGTGAAGCCCAACGAGCTCACGGCCCTGGTGCTGGACCGGCCGCGCCATGCGGATCTGATCGCGGCGATCCGCAAGACCGGCGCGGGCATCCGCCTCATCTCGGACGGCGACGTGGCCGGGGTGATCTTTACCACCAAGCCCGACGAGACCGGCATCGACATCTATCTCGGCATCGGCGCAGCCCCCGAGGGCGTGCTGGCGGCGGGCGCCCTGCGCTGCATCGGCGGCCAGATGCAGGGCCGCCTGATCCTCGACACGGAGGAGAAGCGCTCCCGCGCCCTCCAGATGGGCGTGACCGATCCGAACCGGAAATACGACATGACCGACCTCGCCCGCGGCGACGTGATCGTGGCCGCGACGGGCGTGACCGACGGCGCGCTCATCAAGGGCGTGCATTTCGGCAAGGACGTCATCACCACCGAGACGGTGGTCTACCGCTCCGCCACCGGCACCGTGCGCCGCATCTACGGCGAGCACCGGGAGCTGTCCAAGTTCCACCTGGGCTAGGGAGCAGCGGTTCACCGGGTTCCTTCTTCATGGCGGTCCCCGGACTTGGTGCGGGGATCGGCCCGGCCATCCATGTGTTCGAAGCCGCGGCTGCGCGAAGGCACGGGGCGCGGCCACGCCCTGAGAGGCTTATGCCGTTGGAAGGACAGATGATCGAGATCCGACCGTTGCGCTTGGAGGACCGGGAGGCCTGGGAGCCCCTGTGGCAGGGTTATCTGACCTTCTACAGGTCAACCCTGCCGCCGGAGGTCACGGACGCCACATGGGGGCGGCTGAACGACCCCGCCGAGCCCATGCACGGGCTTGCGGCCGTTCTCGACGGCCGGATCGTCGGCATCGTGCATTACCTCTTTCACCGCTCCACCTGGACCATCGGCAACTACTGCTATCTCCAGGATCTCTTCACCGCCGAGGAGGCCCGTGGCCGCGGCGCGGGACGGGCCCTGATCGAGGCGGTGTACGAAAGAGCGCAGGCGCAAGGGGCGAGCCGGGTCTACTGGCTCACCCACGAGACCAATACGTCCGCCCAGGCGCTCTACGACAGGCTCGCGTCCCGCAGCGGCTTCATCCAATACCGCCGGGTGTTTTGACCACATTTCGGGTTAACCTCCTGCCGTGACCGAATCATCGCCCCTTTCCCTGCCGAGGCCCTTCCTGGGCGTCAGCAGCTCCGTCCTCGGCCGAACCTGGATCGAGCGCTGCGACGCCGCCCAGGGCACGATCGCGCTCGCCATCGCGCAGACCCATGGGCTGCCCGATGTGCTGGCCCGGGTGCTCGCCGGGCGGGGCGTGGGGGTTCACGACACGCAGGGCTTTCTCAACCCGCGCCTGCGGGATCTGATGCCGGATCCTCACGTGCTGACGGACATGGAGGCCGCCGCCGCGCGCCTTGCCGAGGCGGTCATGCGCGCCGAGACGGTGGCGATCTTCGGCGACTACGATGTGGACGGGGCGTGCAGCGCCTCCCTCCTGGCGGAGTACCTGCGCGGGTGCGGGATCGCCTACGCCATCCACATTCCCGACCGGATCACCGAAGGCTACGGCCCCAATGTGGATGCCATCCGCGCTCTGAAGCAGCAGGGGGCCGACGTTCTGGTCACCGTCGATTGCGGGACCGCGAGCATCGAACCCTTGGCCGAGGCGAAGCGGCTGGGGCTCGACACGGTGGTTCTCGATCACCACCAGGCGCCGGAAATCCTGCCGGAGGCCCTCGCCATCGTGAACCCGAACCGGCAGGACGACCTGTCGGGCCTGGGGTC
>DATHAU010000162.1:0-7411 GCA_035296545.1 Microvirga sp. | reverse complement strand
CTCTGGCCGATGAGATCGGAAACGCGCAGGCCGCCGGAGGTCTCCGTGCCAGTGGGCCCCGCCGAGCCGGCGGGAGCCTGGGCGAGGGTCGCGGACGCCAGCAGGGCGGAGCAGAGCAGGCCTGCTGCAACGGGTGTGATTCTCATGGACGATCTCCCGGGATAGGCGCTTGGGTCCCGGTGCTAACGCGGCGGGAGCGGCCTGGTTCTGGCCGGAATCAGATGAGGCGCAGGCCCTTCAGGCTCGCATGGCCCTCGCGCCCGACGATGATGTGGTCGTGGACGGTGATCCCCAGGGGCTTGGCCACGTCGATGATCTCGCGGGTCATCTTGACGTCGGCGGAGGAGGGCGTGGGGTCGCCGGAGGGGTGGTTGTGGACGAGGATCAGGGCCGAGGCCGAGAGTTCCAGCGCCCGCTTCACCACCTCGCGCGGGTAGACCGGGGTGTGGTCGACGGTGCCCGATTGCTGCACCTCGTCGGCGATGAGCGCGTTGCGCTTGTCGAGGAAGAGCAGGCGGAACTGCTCCTTGTCCATGAAGGCCATGGCGGTGCGGCAGTAGTCGAGCACGGTATTCCAAGACGACAGGACCGGCCTTTTCGCCACCTCGCCCCGGGCGAGGCGGCGGGCGGAGGCTTCCACGATCTTGAGGTCGGTCACCACGCTCTCGCCGATGCCGTCCACCTCCATGAGCCGGGCCGGGGACGCCGCCAGCACCTCGGCGAAGGTGCCGAAGCGCCGGAGCAGCTCCTTGGCGATGGGCTTCACGTCCCGGCGCGGGATGGAGCGGAAGAGAACGAGCTCCAGCAATTCGTAATCCGGCAGCGGGTCGCCGCCCACCTCCGTGAAGCGGGCCCGCAGCCGGTCCCGGTGGCCGTGATAATGGGGCGTGTCGCCGGCCCCGCTCATGGGGAGGCGGCAGGCTTGTCCAGCCCCCTGGGCGAGTAGGTGAAGACCTCGACGCCGGTTTCCGTCACGCCGACCATGTGCTCGAACTGGGCCGAGAGGGAGCGGTCCCGGGTCACGGCGGTCCAGCCGTCGGAGAGCACCTTCACCTGCGGCCTCCCTAAGTTGATCATGGGCTCGATGGTGAAGAACATGCCGGGCTTCAGCTCCACGTTGTAGGCCGGCTCCACGTAATGGAGGATCGTCGGCGAATCGTGGAAGACCCTGCCGATGCCGTGGCCGCAGAAGTCCCGCACCACCGAGCACCGCTCCGCCTCCGCATAGGACTGGATCGCCGCGCCGATGTCGTTGGTGGTGGCCCCCGGACGCACCGCCGCGATGCCGCGCAGGAGGCATTCGTAGGTGATCTCGCACAGGCGCTGGGCCCGGCGCGGCACCTCGCCCACATAGTACATGCGGCTGGAATCCCCGTGCCACCCGTCGAGGATCAGGGTGACGTCCACGTTCATGATGTCCCCGTCGCGCAGGGGCTTGTCGTTGGGGATGCCGTGGCAGACCACATGGTTGATCGAGGTGCAGATCGTCTTGGTGTAGCCGCGGTAATGCAGGCAGGCCGGATAGGCGCCGTGGTCGCGGATGAACTCGAAGGCCAGCCGGTCGAGTTCATCCGTGGTCGCGCCGGGCTTCACGTGCTCGGCGAGCATGTCGAGGCATTCCGCCGTCATGCGGCCCACGCGGCGCATGGCCTCGAAGGCCTCGGGCCCGTGGAGCGGGATTTCGGCGGAACGCTTGCGCTCGACAACTTCGGTCTCGGTCATCGTCAGTCCTTGAATGCAATGCCAGAATGTAAGGATCGGCGCGCGCGACGCAAGCCGGAACCCCGGGCCCGACTTGCGATTAGCGCCCGAGGGTGTCATGAGCACCGCCATTCATTCCTTCGACGGCTTTGGACTTCGCGATTATGGACGATTCCCGCCCCTTCGGCGCCTATGCCCCCTCCGGCCTCACCCGGTGGGTGATCGAGCGCACGCGGGTCATGCCGGGCGGCTGGGCAGGGCGCAGGCTCGCCTTCATGATGCGGCGGCTCGTGACCCGGTCCCTGAAGGGGCTCCCCCTCGACATGGACACGCTAGGCGTCCGGATGCGCCTCTACCCGTACAACAACATCTGCGAGAAGCGAATCCTGTTCACGCCCCAGTATTTCGACGCGCAGGAGCTCGAAATCCTGGTCGGGCGCCTCAAGGAGGGATTCACCCTGGTGGATATCGGGGCGAACGTGGGCTGGTACTCCCTGTTCGTGGCCCGGAAAGCCGGGCCGTCCTCCCGGATCCTGGCGGTGGAGCCGCAACCGGACATCTTCGACCGCCTCACCTACAACATCCGCCAGAATCCCTTCGGCACGGTCAAGGCGGTCGCCTGCGCGGTGGCCGACAAGGCCGGGGAGCTGACCCTGTTCGTGGACCCCAAGAACAAGGGCGAGTCGAGCGTGAAGATCGTGAGCGCCAGCCAGACCGATGCGATCCGGGTGCCGGCCGTGACCCTTCTCGACCTCCTCAAGGGGGAGGGGTTCACCCGGGTCGACGCGGTCAAGCTCGATGTGGGGGGAGCCGAAGACCTCATCCTCGATCCCTTCTTCCGGGATGCGCCGGCCTCCCTCTACCCTTCGCTCCTGATCATGGAGGACGTGCGGGGCCGCTGGCAGACCAATCTGCCGGACCTGCTGCGGAGCCGGGGCTACCGGCAGATCCTACGGACCAAGATGAACCTGGTCTTCGAGCGGGCTTGAAGGCCGCTCACCGGGGCGTGATGATCTCCACCGGGCGGTCGATGGCGACCTCCCGGGGCGAGACGCGGCAGACATAGGCGTAGGATTCCACCCCGGCCGCCAGGGCATGGCGGAACGCCTTGTCGTAGGCCGGATCGATGTCCCGGGCGACGTCGAAGCGGTTGGCGTTCATCTGGATCACGTAGACCAGGGCGGCCCTGGCTCCCGCGGCGGCCATGTCGGCGAGTTCGTAGAGGTGCTTGGCGCTGCGGGCGGCGACGCAGTCCGGGAACTCCGCAAACCCCGCCTCGCGCATCAGGTGGCAGTTCTTCACCTCCAGGTAGCAGGGCGGCTCGCCTGCCTTCTCCAGCAGGAAATCGACCCGGCTGTTCCGGCCGTACTTCACCTCGGGCCTGACCCGATCGTAGCGCAAGAACGGCTCCAGCCGCCCGTCCCGGAGCGCTTCCGCCACCAGGAGGTTCGGCCTGGAGGTGTTGATGCCGATGAGCTGGAGGGGTCCGCCCCCTGCCGCCACCTCCACGAATTCCCAGTTGTACTTGAGCTTGCGGGCAGGGTTCGTGGCCCGGGAGAGGAAGACCCGGCTGCCGGGCTCCTTCAGGCCCATCATGGCGCCGGGATTGGCGCAATGGGCCGTCACCACCTCCCCGCTGTCGAGGGCGACGTCGGCGAGAAATCGCTTGTAGCGCTCGATGAGGCGTCCTTCGAGCAGGGTTTCCTGGAAACGCATCGGCATCCATGGTTCAAGAGCAGAGGCGCTCCCTGGGCGCAGGATGCTCTAGCAGGGGAGAAGCCCGGGGTTCAACCGAACCCGTGCTTGAGAATTGCCGTTTCTGACGCTAAAGCCCCTGAAAAGGATCGTTGCGCATGGCCGTTTCCGTCACAGCCGCCCTTCTCGTCATCGGCGACGAGATCCTCTCGGGCCGCACCAAGGACAAGAACATCGGCTACATCGCCGAATATCTCACCGGCATCGGCATCGACCTGCGCGAGGTGCGCGTCGTCCCCGACGTGGAGGAGGAGATCGTAGCGGCGGTCAATGCCCTGCGGGGCCGCTACACCTATGTCTTCACCACCGGCGGCATCGGCCCGACCCATGACGACATCACTGCCGACGCCATCGCCAAGGCCTTCGGGGTCGGCATCGACCACGATCCCCGGGCGGTGGCCATGCTGCAGGAGCGCTACCAGCCCCACGAGCTCAACGAGGCCCGCCTGCGCATGGCCCGCATCCCGGACGGGGCCGATCTCGTGGAGAACCCCATCTCCCGGGCTCCGGGCTTCCGCCTCGGCAACGTCTTCGTCATGGCCGGCGTGCCCTCCATCATGCAGGCCATGATGGACGCCATCGCGCCCAAGCTGGAGACCGGCGCGCGCATGACCGTCGAGACCGTCGAGGCCGAGGGCCTCGCCGAGGGCATCTATGCCGACGGCCTGGGGCAGATCGCCTCCGCCCACGGGGGCGTCTCCATCGGGTCCTATCCGTCCTTCTCGACCAGCGGCTTTCGCAACCAGATCGTCGTTCGGGGCAAGGACCCGGCCGCTGTGGCGGGGGCGGTCGCGGCCGTGCGCGATCTCCTCGGACGCCTCAGGGGCGACCGGGCGCCCCTATGATCCCCTTTCCTCGCCACCCCTGAGCCAGAAGAGCAAGCCGATGTCTCCAGCCTCTCCGAAAGCCTTCCCCGTCTCCTGGGACCAGTTCCATCGCGATTGCCGCGCCCTGGCCTGGCGTCTTGCCGCCGCGGGCCCGTTCGAGGCCATCGTGTGCATCACCCGCGGCGGCCTCGTGCCCGCCGCCATCGTGGCGCGCGAGCTCGAGATCAGGCTGGTGGAGAGCGTGTGCATCGCGAGCTATCACGACTACAAGAACCAGGGCGAGCTGCAGGTTCTCAAGGACATCGCCCCTTCGATCAAGGGGGTCGGGGACGGGAAGGGCAAGGGCGTTCTCGTGGTCGACGACCTGACCGACACCGGCAAGACCGCCAAGATCGTGCGCGACATGCTGCCCAACGCCCATTTCGCCGCCGTCTACGCCAAGCCGGCCGGACGGCCCCTCATCGACACCTTCGTGACGGAAGTGAGCCAGGACACCTGGATCTATTTCCCCTGGGACATGGGCCTTGCCTATCAGGCGCCCATCCGGGACGGGGCCGCAGGGTAGGGGCCCATGGAGATGCCCGTGGCGGAGTTTCAGACCGCGCAGACGCGCAAGACCCTGTTCGGCGCTCTCCTCGACGCAAGGGATCGGTTCGGGCGCAAGAAGGTCGCTCTCGAAGACCTGGAGCGCCAGCCCATCACCTTCGGCCGCCTCGTTCTCGGCTCCCTGGTGCTCGGCCGCAAGCTGGCCGGCATGACCAAGCCCCGGGAGCATGTGGGCGTGCTGCTCCCGAACGTGCAGGGCATCGCCGTCACCCTGTTCGGCCTGAACGCCTTCGGCCGGGTTCCGGCCTTCCTGAACTTCACCGCAGGGCTCAAGAACCTGAGGGCGGCCTGCGAGGTGGCAGGGATCGAGACCATCGTGACCTCGCGGCGGTTCATCGAGCAGGGAAAGCTCGACGACGTCATCGCGGCCCTGGGGGCGGGGCGGCGGATCGTATGGCTCGAGGATGTCCGCGCCGCCATCACCAGCTTCGACAAGATCCGGGGCCTCGTCGGGTCCTGGATGGCGCGGCGGGTTCATGCCGGGGCAGGGGTCGATCCCGACGACCCGGCCGTGCTGCTCTTCACCTCGGGCGCGGAGGGCGCGCCGAAGGGCGTGGTGCTGTCCAACGCCAATCTGGTGGCCAACGCCTATCAGGTCAAAGCCCTGGCCGGCGACATCCTCGGCCCCGACGACGTGTTCTTCAATCCCCTGCCGATCTTCCATTCCTTCGGCCTGAGCGCCGGGCTCCTGACGGCGGTTCTCAACGGCATCAAATCGGTGCTCTACCCCAGTCCGCTGCATTACCGGCAGATCCCGAAGCTCGTGGCCGGCACCGGGGCCACCTTCATGCTCGCCACCGACACCTTCCTCCAGGGTTACGCCCGGGCCGCGGGCGAGAACGACCTGGCGAGCGTGCGCTACGTGATCGCGGGGGCCGAGCGGGTGAAGGACGAGACCCGCAGGCTCTGGGCCAAGCACGGCACGGTGATCCTGGAAGGGTACGGCGCCACCGAATGCGCGCCGGTCATCGCCTGCAATCTCCCGCATCGCAACGAGCCGGGCTCCGTGGGCCTGTTCCTGCCCGGCATCGAGTGGCGCCTCGACCCGGTGGAAGGCATTCTCGAGGGGGGCCGCCTGCATGTGCGCGGCCCCAACGTGATGAAGGGCTATCTCGATCCCGCCGCCCCGGGCGGGATCAATCCGCCGGACGAGGGCTGGCACGACACGGGCGACATCGTCACCGTGGAGGACGGCGTCGTCACCATCCGCGGCCGGGCGAAGCGCTTCGCGAAGGTCGGCGGGGAAATGGTGTCCCTGGGGGCCATCGAGAGCACGGTTCAAAGCCTCTGGCCCGAGTGCAACCACGTGGTCGTCGCCCTGCCCGATCCCCGCAAAGGGGAGCAGATCGTCCTGATCACCGACAAGCCGGATGCGGACCGGGACGCCCTCCTGGCCCATGCCCGCCACCAGGGCTTTCCCGAGCTCTGGGTGCCCAAGGCCATTCTCGTGTCGAGCATTCCGGTGCTCGGCTCCGGCAAGACGGACTACGTCGCCGCCACCGAAATGGCGCGCCGGCTCCAGCCGATGCTTTAGCGTCGAACCCCAAGGCCATCCGGGGAAGGTCACCTTGGCGTGAGGCCGGTAACAAACCTCCCGGTCGCGGCGTTGTTCTCCCGTTCAGGCAGGCGTCCTGCGCCGCCAGCGTTCAGCTCACGGGTGACCCATGAGAATGACAGCTCTTGTTCTTGCCTTCATGGCCGCTGCCTCCGGCGTTCAGGCCCAACAGCGCCCGTTCACGCCGGCCATGAGCTGCGGCCAGGCCCAGCAGATCGTCTTTTCGAGAGGGGCGGCGGTTCTCGGCACCGGCACCTACACCTATGACCGTTATGTCCGGGACCGCAGCTTCTGCCAGATCGACGAGAGCATCGAAGCCGCATGGGTTCCGAGCCGGGATACGCCTCAATGCCCTGTCGGGTACCGATGCCGCAGCGGCAGATTCTTCCTGGACGACTGATCGGGTCCCAGGCTTGGGAACGGCCCGCGACTCGCCGGCGTCCGGGAAGGGGGGACCGGCCTGAGGGTCCCTTCCTCTTGGGCTCACGGATGGTTCGGCACCCTCCGTAAGCCTGTTGAAATTTTGTCACACCCGTGGGGAGAAATCATTCCGACCCCTCCAAATGAGTGCTTTTTGAGCAACTGGCGCATTTCTTCGCCGGAGCCGGCGCGCGGCGCGATTGCGCCCGGACCCGTCATGGGTATTGTCACGTTTGTGCAAGGGGGGCTTGGATGCAAGCTCTAAAGAATTTGGAGACAAACTCATGAAGCTCGTTAAGAGCCTTCTCCTCGGATCGGCTGCGGGTCTTGCCGCCATTGCTGGGGCTCAAGCTGCCGACCTTCCCGCCAAGAAGGCGGTTGCTGTCGAATACGTCCGCGTCTGCTCCGCCTATGGCGCAGGCTTCTTCTACATCCCGGGCACGGAAACCTGCCTGCGCATCGGTGGCCGCGTCCGCGCCGACTACCTGTACAACGAGCCGCTGTTCCGCTCCGAGGACGCCATCGGCTTCCGCGCCCGTGGCCGCAT
>DATHAU010000161.1:0-2554 GCA_035296545.1 Microvirga sp. | reverse complement strand
AATCCGCCGCCACCTGCCAGCCCGAGAGATAGATCGCCTCGAGCCCCGCCCGGGCCATCTGCATGGCCTGGTTGCCGGTCATGGCACCCAGCGAATGAACGTAGGGGCGCTCGTGGAGGAGCTGCCACAGGCGCTGCGCGCCGCGCTCGGCCAGGGTGTGCTCGACCCGCACCGAGCCCCGAAGCCGGAGCACGTCCTCCCGGGAATAGGGGCGGCGGACGCCGTCGAAGCGGCCCTCGGGGGCGGCGGGGACGAGGTCGTTAGGGGATCCCGGAGGCGTCTGGGCGGTCATGGCTAATCCTTTTACATCCGTTGACAAAACACTCCTGCGAACCACAATCAGGTCGGGTCTGCAGGGCTGCTGTTTGGTATAATGGCTGAAGAAGCCTTTGTTTCAACGGCGAATTCCCGAACAAAAGTCGCCTTGTAAACCCATGACAACACCCGGTCTGTAAGCTTGTAAAAAGATTGACGACATGGATGAGAGCCGAAAGCTTTTCGTGGGCCCCCGCCTCAAGCGCCTGCGGCGCGAGCTCAACCTGAGCCAGTCCCGCATGGCCGAGGAGCTCGGGCTTTCGCCGAGCTACCTCAACCTGATGGAGCGCAACCAGCGCCCCATCACCGCGCAGGTGCTCATCCGCCTCGCCCATGCCTATTCCCTCGACCCGCGGGAATTCGCCAGCGACGATCACGGGCGCACGGTGGCGGAGCTGGAGGAGGTTTTCGCCGACCCGCTCTTCCGCAGCACCCCGGTGGCGCGGCTCGAACTGCGCGAGGCGGTGGAAAGCGCTCCCTCCCTGGTGGACGCCATCAACCGCCTCTACCGGGCCTATCAGGCCATGCGCGGCGCCAGGGAGGCGGTGACGCCCAACCTCAACGACCGGGACCGGGCGGAGGACGCGCCCCAGGTCAACCCGGTCGACCGGGTGCGGGAGCTGATCCACGAGGCCAAGAACCATTTCCCGGAACTGGACGAGGCCGCCGAGGCCCTCGCGGCCGATCTCGCCGCCACCGGGCGCGAGCCCTTCTTCGCCGTCGCGGAGCGCCTCCATGCCAAGCACGGCATCCGGGTGCGCATCATGCCCATCGACGTGATGCCGGATGCGCTGCGCCGCTACGACCATCACCGCCGCCAGCTTCTCATTTCCGAGATCGTCGATCCGTCCGGGCGCACCTTCCAGGCCGCCTACCAGCTCGCCTTCGCCGAGATGCGCGAGACCATCGACGCCCTTGCGGCGCGCCTGGAGCCGGCGGACGGACCGGCGCGGCGGCTGCTGCGGGTCTCGTTCGGCAATTACTTCGCCGGCGCGCTCATGATGCCCTATGGCCGGTTCCATGCGGCCGCGGAGGCCCTGGGCTACGACGTGGAGGTGCTGGGCGCCCGCTTCGGGGCGAGCTTCGAGCAGGTGGCGCACCGGCTCACCACCCTGGCCCGCTCCGGCGCCCGGGGCATCCCGTTCTTCCTGGTGCGGGTGGATTCGGCCGGCAACGTGTCGAAGCGCTTCTCCTCCGGCCGCTTCCCGTTCTCCCAGTTCGGCGGCACCTGCCCGCTCTGGAACCTGCACTCCACCTTCAGGACCCCGGGCCAGGTGGCCACCCAGGTCATCGAACTGCCGGACGGATCGCGCTGGTTCTCCATGGCTCGCGCCGTGAAGCGGGCGTTCAACCCGTGGGGCGCCCCCGATCCGCAATTCGTGGTCGGCCTGGGCTGCGAGCTGAAATACGCCGGGCGCCTGGTCTATGCCCGCGGCTTCGACCTGTCGGCTCCCGATCCGACCCCCATCGGCATCAATTGCCGCCTGTGCGAGCGGGCGGCCTGCCCGCAGCGCGCCGCGCCGCCGCTCATGCACGCCCTCATCGTGGACGAGATGAAGCGCGGGGTCTCGCCCTTCGAGTTCGACGCCACCTAGACGTGGGATGGAAGGCGATGGTGGGCGTCTTCCAGGTTATGTGACGTCTGCCCCCAACCAGTGATCCAGGAACCGGGGGAGCCAGCGCGACACATGCGGGTCGTGCTGGAAGCGCCCCTCGATCTGGCGCACCCGATCCTGCGCGCCCGGCATCTTGAGGCGCTCTTCAGCGACGACGGTCCAGCGGCACAGCATGGCGTGGGTGACCTCCGGATGGAACTGGAGGCCGAAGGCCCGCTCCCCCACCCGGATGGCCTGGGTGGGGAAATCGTCGCCGGTGGCGAGCGTCTCGGCGCCCGAGGGGCAGTCGAAACCCTCCCGGTGCCAATGATAGACATGGCTCGGCCAGGGCACGCCCCAATCCGCGCTCAGGGCTTCGCCCGCCTGGGTCGGCACAAGCGGGTAGTAGCCGATCTCGGCCCGGCCGTCGGGATGAGGCCAGACCTGGGCTCCCAGGTGCTTGGCCAGCATCTGTGCGCCGAGGCACAGGCCGAGGAACGGCTTGTTCTCCTTCAGCGGCACCTCGACCCAATCGATCTCGGCCCGGATGAAATCGTCCGGATCGTTGGCGCTCATGGGGCCGCCGAAGATCACGGCTCCCGCATGGTCGCGAAGGGTGTCCGGCAGCGGGTCCCCCAGGCCGG
>DATHAU010000160.1:0-6581 GCA_035296545.1 Microvirga sp. | reverse complement strand
CCGCCCGAGCCTCCCGTCAGCGCGGCCGCCTGATCGGCATCGCCCTCATGTGCCTGGCGCTGCTCTGCTTCTCGGGCCTCGACGCCACGGCGAAATGGGTCAACCGTTCCGTCGATCCCCTCGTGACGGTCTGGGCCCGCTACGTGTCGGCGGCAGGCCTGACCTTCATCTTCATCAATCCCTGGACCAAGCCCGGCGCCGTTGCGACCCGTCGGCTGCCCCTGCAGCTCGCCCGGTCGTTCCTGCTCTTCCTGTCGACCATCTGCAACTTCGTCGCCCTGCAATATCTGCAGCTCGTCGAAGCCCTCTCCATCGTGTTCTCGACGCCTCTGATCGTGGCGCTCCTTGCCGGACCGATCCTGGGAGAACGCATCGGGATGCAGAGGCTGATCGCCGTCTGCGTCGGCTTCGTCGGGGTTCTGGTGGTGGCGAGGCCAGGCCTGGGGACCATGCACCCTGCGGCCCTCCTGTCCCTGACCGGGGCCGTTGCTTACGCCTTCTACGGGATCACGACCCGCATGCTCGCCTCCACCGATTCCTCGGCGACCACCATCATCTATTCGAGCCTTGCCGGCATCGTCCTCATGACGCCGCTGCTGCCCTGGGTGTGGACGACCCCCTCCTCGCCGCTCACCTGGGCGCTCCTGATGATGACCGGATTCTTCGGCGCCGTCGGGCACTGGCTTCTGGTCCTGGCCTATGCCCGGGCTCCGGCCGTGATCCTGTCGCCCTTCATCTACAGCCAGATCGTCTGGATGCTGGCCTTGGGCTACATCGTGTTCGGCGACTGGCCCGATCCATGGACCTTCGCCGGGGCCGGCATCGTCATCGCCTCCGGGCTCTATTTGCTCTATCGTGAGCAGGTGAAATCCCGGGAGCCGGACCCGCCCTCATGAACGACGCGCCCATCAGCACCCTTCCCGGAGTGGGACCCGCGACCCAGGGCTGGCTGGACCAGGCCGGCATTCGCACGGTGGCGGATCTTCGCTCCATCGGCTCGCTGGAAGCCTATCGCAGGCTCAAGTTCATGTTTTCGCGGCAGGTGAGCCTCAACGCCCTCTACGGCCTGGAGGCCGCCCTGCGCGGCTGCCATTGGCTCGACCTGCCGCAGGACGTGAAGGAAACGCTCCGGCAGGAGGCCAGGGCGGTCGACGAGGCGCTCCGCCGGGGCGCGTCGGCGCGCTGCTCCCTCTAAACAGCAACACTAAAGGACAGGGTACGCCACACCGATGACCGACATTCTGATAACCACGCCGATGATGCCGATCGTGATCGAGACCCTCGAGAAGGCCTGCACCGTGCATTGCCTGTGGGAGCATGACAGCAGCGCGGCCTTCCTGAAGGAAGTCGGACCCCGCATCCGCGGCGTCGCCACCAGCGGGTCCTACGGCCGCACGGATGCAGCTCTGTTCGACCGGTTGCCGAAGCTGGAGATCGTCGCAAGCATGGGCGTCGGCTACGACAATGTGGACGCGGCGGAAGCGGCAAGGCGCGGCATCGTGGTCACCAACACGCCCGACGTGCTCAACGACGAGGTAGCCGATCTCACCATCGGGCTTCTGCTGGCCACCTTGAGGCAGATCCCCCAGTCCGAGCGCTACCTGCGCGCCGGCCACTGGGTGAAGGAGCATTTCCCCCTGTCCCCGACCCTGCGGGAGCGCCGGATCGGCATCATCGGCCTCGGCCGCATCGGCAAGGCCATCGCCCGGCGCCTCGAAGGGTTCGGGGTCGGCATCGCCTATCATGGACGCGCGCCGCAGCAGGGCGTTCCTTACGCCTATCATGCCACCGCCGCCGGGCTCGCGGCAGAATCGGACGTGCTGATCGTCATCACGCCGGGAGGCGCCGGGACGAAGCATCTGGTCGACGCCGAGGTGCTCAAGGCCCTGGGCCCCGAGGGCGTGCTCATCAACGTGGCGCGCGGCAGCGTGGTGGACCAGCAGGCGCTCATCGAAGCCCTCCGGTCGGGAACGATCCTGAGCGCCGGCCTCGACGTGTACGAGGACGAGCCGAACGTGCCGCAGGAGCTGATCGCCATGGACCACGTGGTCCTCCTGCCCCATATCGGCTCCGCCTCGGTTCACACCCGCAACGCCATGGGCAAGCTCGTGGCCGACAACCTGGTCTCCTGGGTGCAGGGCAAAGGCCCGCTCACGCCGGTTCCGGAGACGCCCTATCCCGGCCGCGGCTGAGCCCCCGCCTCAGAGCGCAAACCCGCCGTCGGCCAGGTGGATCTGGCCCGTCGTGTAGCTGGACTCGTCGGAGGCGAGGTACACGGCCAGCGCCGCGATCTCCTCCGGGGTGCCGAGGCGGCCCATGGGCTGGCGGTCGACGAAGGCCTGGCGCACCGTCTCGATGCTCTGGCCCGAACTCGCGGCCTGGGCGGCGATGCGCTCGTCGAGCGACGGGGACTGGATCGTGCCCGGGCAGATGGCGTTGGCCCGGATGCCGCGCCGGATGAAGTCCGCCGCAAGCGCCTTGGTGAGGCCGATCACGGCGGCTTTCGTCGCCCCGTACACGTAGCGGTTTGGAATGCCCCGCACGGAGGAGGCGCCGGACGCGATGTTGACGATGGAGCCGCGGCCCCGCTCCAGCATTCCGGGCAGCACCGCCCTGGCGGTCCGGTGCATGGACTTCACGTTCAGGTCGAAGGAGAAATCCCAATCCCGGTCCGAGCATTCGAGAATGCTGCCGTGGTGCACGAAGCCCGCCGCATTGACGAGAATGTCCATGGGCCCCGCCTCGGCCACGAGTTCGTCCACGCCGGCGTTCGACAGAACGTCGAGCCTCCGCCGCTCGGCCCCTTCGAGCCCGTCGAGCTTGGCAGCGTCGAGGTCCGTCGCCCACACCTTCGCGCCTTCGCGGACGAACGCTTCCGCAATGGCGCGCCCGATTCCCTGCCCCGCCGCCGTCACAAGGGCGGTTTTGCCGTTCAGACGACCTGTCATGACCTGTCAGCTCCCTCGATGCGCCGGGTTTTCACGTCCTCCCGGAAGAACGTGTTGATCTCGCTGAATGAGCGGTTCTGGGCATAGCCCTGAAAGCTGCCCTCGCGGGCGATGGCTTCGGCCGCCCGCATGAAGCCGCCCCAGGCGGCGCGGGCGAGCGCCGAGCCGACGCTGATGCGCCGCACGCCGATGTCCGCGAGGTCGGCCACGCGCAGATCGGTCGCGGCGCTCATGAGAACGTTCACGGGCCTCGGGGAAACCGCCGCGACCACCGCCCGCATCTCGTCCAGGCTGCGCAGATCCGGCGCGTAGAGCACATCCGCGCCCGCCTCCGCATAGGCTACGAGCCGACGGATCGACTCCTTCAGGGGGTCGGGATGACCCACCAGGAAACACTCGGCGCGCCCGGTCAGCAGCACCCCCGTCCCGGTGGCGTCGATGGCCGCGCGGGCGGCCCTGATGCGCTCGACGGCGAGTTCGAGGTCGTAGAGCGGCTTGGAGGAGTCTCCCGTCGCGTCCTCGATGGAGAGGCCGGCGACGCCCGTTTCCACGCAGAGCCGGACGTTCTCCGCCACGGCCTCGGGCTCATGGGCATAGCCCGATTCGAAGTCCGCGTTCACCGGCAGATCGGTTGCGGCCACGATCTCGGCGATATGGGCGAGCATGGCGTCCCGCGGCACCACCCAATCCGTATCGGGCAGGCCGCGGGAGAAGGCGAAGCCGGAACTCGTGGTGGCCAGCGCCTGGAACCCGAGGCTGCCGAGGTAGCGGGCGGTGCCGATATCCCAGGGGTTCGGCATCACCAGGCAGCCGCCTTCGTGCAGGCTGCGGAAGGCGGCGCGGCGCGGGGCGGCATCGACCGGGGACAGGGGCGGCACAGTCTCACCTCCACGTGAGGAGTGAAGCATCTCGGAGAGCCGGAAGGGGGCTGATGCCTCGTCCCAGGAGACGGCTGCCCGGCAGCCGCCTCGGGATGGAAGCATCCATCGAACCGCTCAGTGGTTGTCGCGCGGCACGCCGAAGGTTTGAGCCACCTTCTGGTACTTGACCGCGGGTTTGAGGGTCATGCCCTCCGAGAGCTGGTCGACCATGGAGCGCTGGATCTCCTGCCATGGGGTCTGGCTCGCCGGATAGGCGAAGCCGCCCCTCGCCTGAAGGTCGGCCCGGCGACGCTCCAGTTCCTCAGGGGGCAGAAGGATATCGGCGCTGCGCCTGTTGAGATCGATGCGGACGCGATCGCCGGTCTGGAGCAGGGCGAGCCCTCCCCCGGCCGCCGCCTCGGGGGAGGCGTTGAGGATGGAGGGCGTGCCCGACGTGCCGGACTGGCGGCCGTCGCCCACGCAGGGCAGGGACAGGACGCCTCGCTTGATGAGCGAACCCGGCGGCTGCATGTTCACCACCTCGGCGGCGCCCGGATAGCCGATGGGTCCGGCGCCGCGCATGATCAGGATCGTGTGCTCGTTGATGTCCAGCGACGGGTCGTCGATGCGGTGATGGTAGTCCTCAGGCCCCTCGAACACCACCACGCGCCCCTCGAAGGCGTTGGGGTCGTCCGGGTTGTTAAGGTAGCGCTCCTGGAACTCGGGGCTGATCACGCTGGTCTTCATGATGGCGGAGTCGAACAGCGTTCCCTTCAGGTTCAGGAAGCCGGCATTTTCCTTCAGGGGATTGTCGTAGGAGCGGATCACCTCCCGGTCCCAGGTGAACTTGCCCCGGCAGTTCTCGCCGATGGTGGCGCCCGTGCAGGTCAGGGCGTTCTCGTGGATCTTTCCGGCGCCGATGAGTTCCGCCAGCACGGCGGGCAGGCCGCCGGCCCGGAAGTATTCCTCGCCGAGATACTCGCCCGCCGGCTGCACGTTCACCAGAAGCGGGATCTCGAAGCCGATGCGCTCCCAGTCGTCGCAGTCGAGGGGCACGCCGATGTGCTTGGCGATGGCATTCATGTGGATCGGCGCGTTGGTGGAGCCGCCGATGGCCGCATTGGCCACGATGACGTTCTCGAAGGCTTCCCGGGTCATGATGTCGGAGGGCTTCAGGTCCTCCCACACCATGTCGACGATGCGCTTTCCGGTCTCGTAGGCGACCTGGCCACGCTCGCGGTAGGGCGCGGGAATCGCCGCGGAGCCCGGCAGGGCCATGCCGAGAGCTTCCGCAAGCGCGTTCATGGTCGAGGCCGTGCCCATGGTGTTGCAATGGCCCACGGAAGGCGCTGAGGATCCGACGATGTCGATGAACTGCTGGTAGTCGATGTCGCCGGCCGCGTGGCGCTCGCGCGCCTTCCACACCACGGTGCCGGAACCGGTGCGCTCCCCATGGTGCCAGCCGTTGAGCATGGGACCGACATTGAGCGAGATCGCCGGAATGTTCACGGTCGCGGCGGCCATGATGCAGGCCGGCATGGTCTTGTCGCAGCCGGTGAGCAGGACGACCCCGTCGAGGGGATAGCCGTAGAGAACCTCGACCAGGGACAGATAGGCGAGGTTGCGGTCGAGGCAGGCGGTGGGGCGCTTGCCCGTTTCCTGGATCGGGTGGCACGGGAACTCGAAGGCGACGCCGCCTGCCGCCGTGATGCCGTCCCGCACGCGCTTGGCGAGGTCCAGGTGATGCCGGTTGCAGGGGGAGAGGTCCGATCCCGTCTGCGCGATGCCGATGATCGGCTTCTTGCCCTGCAGCTCCTTGGCCGTCAGGCCGAAGTTCAGGTAGCGCTCCAGGTAGAGCGCCGTCATGCCCGGATTGTCGGGATTGTCGAACCACAGCCGTGAGCGAAGCTGATCGGGTGTGCGGCGGTGGGGCCTGTCAGCCATTCCTCGTTCCTTTCCGAGATCGGTAAAGCGCATTCCCTATTTGACGCGCCGGGGAAACAGAGATCAACCCATCTTCTGCGCGGACCGCCATGGCGGCTCGCGCATGGTTTGCGAGGGGCCGGCCTTCTCGATGTTGTAACATAGGATCATCCGTGGAAGGATAGGGATCTCCGAACCTGGGCGGGACAGGCGTCCCGCCCGCTGAAAGAAGCTCTTCCGGCCATGATGCAGCGCCTGCTCCTTCTTGCTCTCGCGTTCCTCCCGGCCATGCCGGCGGCCGCGGATGACTGCCCGACCGCGCAGACCGCCAAGCTCGGCTTCGCCCTGGAGCGCGAGGGCGCCCGGGCGGAAATCCGGCCTGCTGCCGAGCATTTCGTCCATGCGGTGAATTTCTACTCCAGCGGCAAGAAGCAGAGCGTCATCTACTACCGGGGCCTGGTCCAGATCAGCCGCTTCGACGACGAGGCCCGGACCATCCATATCCCGCTCTCGGACCTGCGCACCGTCTTTCCCCTCGACGTGAAGGCGCAGCGCGCCGTGACCTACGCCCCGGCCACCCCGGACAAGGTCGGCGGGACGATCTCCCTCGAACTGACGGTCTCGGGCCGGGAGCAGGTTCAGCTGGGACCCTGCTCCTACAATGTGCTCGTCGTCCGCAACCGCTTTCTCAATGCCGAGGGCCAGGTCACGACGGAGTACACGGACCTCTATTCGCCGGACCTCAGCTTCGTCCTCGGCAAGCGCTATGACGGCAAGGGCGGGGTTCAGACGACGATCAAGTACCAGACCATCAAGCCTCTCGGCCGCACCTCCCCCCTTTAGGGGCTCC
>DATHAU010000159.1:0-6740 GCA_035296545.1 Microvirga sp. | reverse complement strand
ACAGGCCGTCCGTGCAGGCAAACGGCACCGCGTGCTCCTGGCGTCAATCTCCGAAAGCCTACCGCCCCCTGGCCATGGCTCCGCGCCGCCGCAAGCGGGATGCGGAGCTAGCCGTGGCGATTGGCGTAGCGGCGCTTCTTGGTGAGATTCTTGAGCCCCTCCAGGGTCTTGGCCGGGGCAACCAGTTCCTTGTAGCGGCGGGTGTGCTTCTTGAAAGAGGGTCTCATGCGAGCTTTACCGGCCATCGGCTTGTTCCTTTCAACGGAGGACCATGAAAACACGCCTGTCCGGGGAAATCGGGCGGCATGGTCGACCGCCTTTCTCGCACCCGCCCGCCTCTTCGACAAGAGCCCAGGAGGAGCATGAGCCGATAGGAGCGAAGCCGCGTTGCGGCGTCCATCGCCTGCCCTGCCGCGGCAAGCCGCCCGGCGTCCGGTCTCGGGGCCGAGAGGCGGGCCGGGCCCTAGGCGGGGTCTTCCGCCCCTGCGCTCCGCGATCCGGCGATGCCGTCCTGGCCGGCAAGTCCCATCAGCTCGGCGAGGCGGTTCCTGGCCCGGTTCACGCGGCTCTTGATCGTGCCGACCTTGACGCCGAGGGCGTCGGCGGTCTCCTCATAGGACATTCCCTCGGCGCCCACGAGCAGGATGGCCTCGCGCTGCTCCTGGGGCAGCTTGGCCAAGGCGCCATAGAGATCCTGAACGATGATCTTGTCCTCCTGGTCGGGAACCGAGATCATCGTGGCGGCGTAGGATCCGTCCGCATCCTCCACCTCGCGCTGCGTCTTGCGGTGAGCCGAGAAGTACAGGTTGCGCAGAATGGTGAAGAGCCAGGCCTGGAGATTCGTGCCCGCCTCGAACTTCTCCTGCTTGCTGATGGCCTTGAGAACCGTCTCCTGAACGAGGTCCTCGGCCCGGTTGACGTCGCGGGTGAGCGAGATCGCGAAGGCCCGCAGGGAGGACAGGCTGCTCATGAGGGCATCCACGAAGGCCTGATCGACCGGCTCCGTGTGAGCCCGGATGACCTGGGCGACCCGGTCGAGAAGGCGGGAGAGGCTCAAGGGCAGCTTGTCCTCGGCCGGATCGCCGTAAAGCGCGCGCAGTTCGCGTCCCAGGTGGGCCTGGATCGCTTCATCGAGCGTCGGACTTGCTACTGAACGGGTTTGCGTGTTGGCCATGCCCGATAGATGTAACGCGATGCGGCCGTTTTCAATCGCCTGGCCGCCGCCAATGCGGCTCTCAAGGTCGAATCGGGGCACATAGGACGCCTCGCGGGTCTGTCGGCATGGGATGCGGCGCCGCAAGGCCGGCAACCATGGGCAGCGGGTCCCCTTGGCGGCAGGGGTCAGGGGCGGTTTCTCAGGCCGTCCCTGAATCGGCCACGCTGAGGCGATCGGCGCTCAACGGCGTTGGGAGGAGTGGCGACTGATCGCCAGGAGGCGTCTCATGGACCGCAAAGATTTCAACAATGCCCTCGCGGTGGCCGGCTTTGCGGGCGGCGTGGTGGCCCTTGCGGCCCTGATCACGGCGATGCTCACGCTCGGCTGAGCGGCCCGCATGGGACATCGCTGGGGTCGATCCCGGCGGTCCCCCTTACAGGGTGAGCCCTTCGGGGCTCGTCTGGGGCCAGCCCTCGCCTGAAGGCGGCCCGCCAGGGAGGGAATCCTCCACGCTGTGCCGCCGGAAGCGGTCCTTGCGCTGTGACGCTTTGCGCCTCCTTGCCTTCAGGGCGGCGTGCAGCCACTGAAGCTCCTGCCTCAGGCCCGCGAGCCGGTCCAGCAACTCGGCATTCGTCAGTCGCGGGAGGGCGGGAGCGTCGGCCTGGGGCCGTGAGGCATGGGTGACGGCGCGGATCGTCTGAAGAACCTTCCGGCCGATGGCCGGGGTCGCCAGCCAGTAGGCATCGGAAATCTGGGCGACCTCACGCACGGTGGGGCAGCGTCCCTTGAACTCGTCCAGCAGCGCATGTCTCACCCGGGACGGAACGGCCTCCAGAGGGAAAGGATGATCCGGCTGCATGCGATATCCCCCTACGCTCAAGGCAGTCCCTTATAGCGAGCGGCAAATCGGGGCTGATAAAGGGCAGGAAGCCGGCTTTTCTGCGCCCCGGGCCGGCCTCTCCTTTTGAGACATGAAGCGACCCGCGAGGCGGCGCGTGGAACCGGCAGACCAGGCTTCCGCTTAACCCTGCGATGCCCAGAAGGGGTGATACATGCCGCTCCGTCAGACCCTTGTCATCGACTGGCCCACAAAGCTCGATCACCTGCTTGATGAGGCTCAGATCACCACCGGCAGCCAGGGGGGCCGCTGCTGCCGCATCGATGCCGATGTGAATGCCGAAACCCTGCTGGCCATCCATGAGTTCGAGGCGCATGCCCGCCGTCGTCGCGTCCAACTGAGGCTGGCCCCCAGGGGCGAGTGCATGACGGGCGAGATGAACCCATGCTTCAGCCTGGGCGCAGCGCCTGATGAGACCCGCCACATCGCGAGGGTGCGCATCAGCTTCCATCACCTTCAGGATGGCGAATGCATCGATGAGGCGAGCGGCGACTGAAGCGGCTGCGACGCCCTAGATCTCATCCATCGATCCGGATGGTCCGGCTAGGGAACCTTCCTGCCGGCCAGGGATTGCGCCCTTGTCCTTGTCACTGGAGGAGGCTTGCCCATGGCCGACAACACCGGCACCAACAACAGCACCTACAACCTCGTCAGCGTTCTGTATCACGCTCTCCAGGGAGCGGACCTGTACGAGCAGTACGCCAGCGATGCTAGCGGCGACCAGGACCTTGCGGGATTCTTCCGGGACATCCAGCAGCAGGAAAAGCAGCGGGCCGAGCGCGCCAAGCAGCTCCTGGCGACGCGTCTCCAGCAGGGGGGCTAAGTCCCGCCGGTCCGGAGCCCCCTGGACCAGGGGCGTCGTCCGGATCGAGCCCCGCACCGGAGCGGTTGCGGTCACAGGGGGCGATCTACGGCTCGAACCGCGCCTCGACCGATCCGATGCCCTGAAGGGAAAAGCGGTAATGCTGGCCGGGCGACGGGAATCGCGTGCGGACAAGGCTTCCCGTCAGCACGATCTGCCCGGCCTTCAGAGCCCCTCCCCGTTCGGCGAGATGGCGGGCGAGCCACAGAAGCGGCTCGAAGGGATGGCCCAGAACCTCCCGCCCCTGCCCGCTGTCGACCTCGGCTCCGTCCAGCTCGACCACGCCCTGGATCGACGCCAGATCCGGCCATTCCGTCACGAACGGTCCCAGGACGGCGCCCGCATTCCAGGAATTGTCCGCGATCAGGGAGAGAACGTCGAGGTCCCGGTAATCCGCGTGGCGGTCCTCGACCAGTTCCAGGGCGGGGCAGATGCCGGCAACCCATTCCCCGACCTCCCGGACGTCCCGCGGGAGGCTCCCCCCGCTCATGTCCCGCCCCAGGCGGACACCGATCTCGAACTCGACCCCGAGATGAACGTGCTCGGCCAGAGATGCGGACAGGCCCGACGCATGGATCCTGGCGTCGAGGACCACCCCAGCGATGGGATGCCCGATGCCGCACATCTCCTGCATGCGCGGGGACGTAAGGCCGATCTTATATCCCGCGGGCGTAGCCCCCTCGCGCGCCAGCAGCTTTCGTACGTACAGGTCCTGGATGTCATAGGCCGGACCGACGGTTGAGACCTGGGCCGCTCGCGCCACTGGGGTGAACGGAACCCTGTCGTCATGCTCCTTGAGGAGCCTTTCGGCCAGTGCGTCGAAACGGTCCATGGAATCGTCCTGTGATTCTTGATCCTGCGCCTCGGAGGGGCCGGCCGCGCCTCATTCCGCCCGAAACGAATCCTCGGCGCAAGGGTGGACCGATCCCTGAAACCTCCCTGAGCCCTGGTGGAAGGGGGTCGAGGATTGCCGCATAGGAGCCCGATGGTTCGAGCGTCTCGCGCGGGGCGAGGAGCCGTTGACGCGCATGCCGTGGCGGCGCCGGTTCGCTGGCTTGCCAAGCCGCGCCATCGCGCCGATTTCGGTGAAAGTCGTCTCAGCGACACAACGTCCTCGATCCCTGGTGGGACTTGCGCGTTGAACAGACATGCAATTCATCTGTGACGCCCCAGGGCAGAAGACTTGGTTTCGGATCGACACCGAGGGGGAAGCCGCTCTCGAATCGGCTGTCATGGAACACGCGGTCGACAAGTATTTCCGCCAGGCCTGGGAGGCGGCGACCGGCAGCTACAAACCCGCCTCCGGCTCCTTCATCGAGCGGGATATCGGTCTCAAAAGCCATATCCAGCGAAGCATGCCTATCTTCCTGACCCTGAGAAACACGGAGGGAGGCGCGCTGGCCACCGCGATGCTCCCGCCGGGCGGGCAGCATGACGCGCGGTTCAGGATCATCATCGTCGGCCCTGAGAACCGCGATCCATACCCCGACCATGAGGACGCCATCCGCAAACTGGGCGAATATTTCGGCCTCACCCTCAGCCGCGACCGGTGCTACCCCTACGCCGGAACGCGGCCCTCCTGGAAATAGGCCGCGCGGCCTCGGCCTTGAGGCGGCATCGGTTGTCTTCGACCTTGATCTTCCTCGAGTGCGTCGTGGAGAACCTCGAGGACCGGCCGCGCATGGGCGGCCGGATTCGCGCGGCTGCCAGGCGCGGCTGCTCGGAGAAGAAAGTCCGCAGCGATGGCAGGCCTTGCTCGACAGGAGCCCTGACGCCGCAGAACCGGCCAAGAACCTGGCGGATGCGAATCTGCGGGAGAAGGGCGGCATGGCAGGGAGCTTGAATGCTTCCGCTCGCTGCGAACCCCACCCTTGACCCGGACCTCACATGTCGGAGCTGGAGTGTCGGCCGGTCCGCCGGGATGCGAGCACGCCGTTCCGCCTATGAGTCCGATCATCGGGCCGAAACAAAGCGACCGGGAGGAACACCCTCCCGGTCGCCGGAATCATCGACCCGTTTTCTGAGGGGAGTCGGTCAGCTCCGCAGGGAGGAGCCGCTGCTTGCGGGCAGGTGGTTCGTGGCCCACATGGCGGCCTGGGTGCGATTGGCGGCGCCGATCTTGCGCAGGATGGCCTTGATGTGCACCTTGACGGTGGCCTCGGCCACGTCGAGCTTGCGGGCGATCATCTTGTTGGGCGCGCCCTCGGTGAGGCAGTGCAGGATCTCAGCCTCGCGGCTCGAGAGTCTCCGGAGCTTCGGATCGGACGCCTCAAGCTCCGCTCCAGCTTGAACGTGAGGCTCCAGTTCGCGAACCGGGGAGGTCGCCTCCAGCAGCATGGCCATGATGTAGGTTGGCAGGACCGTCTCCCCCAGCATGACCAGTTCGAGGGATTTGATGAGAACCTCGCGCTCGCTCGCCGACAGGCAGAAGCCGTCGATTCCCGAACCCCGCGCCGGCCGGACGAAGCTGAGATCGAAACTGTCCGCGATGACGGCGATCCGGGCGGCTGGATACCGGCCCTTCAGGTTCTTGGCCGTCGCGATGATCCGGTCCGACAGGTCGCTGCCGTCGATGATGAAGAGCAGAGAGGCTGCGGCGGGATTGCGGAGCGTGAACGAGCTTTCGTCGGCCACCGTGTCGGTGATGGAAAAACAGGTGCCTTGCAGGAGATGCTTGAGCCCGATGGCCACCAGGGAATTGCGGCACAGGAGGATGGTCTCCCCCTGCCGATGGATGTTGGCGACCGGGTCGGCAGGCTGAGCGTCTTGGCGGATAACGTGCGTCATGGTTTCTTTCGACATTGGCCTGGTTCCCGAAGCTTGTTCACGAATTCTTCACAATATGAACGCTGAACGGCCACATTTATCAAGGCTAGGCCAAGCGGTCTAACTCGTCAGGGGTATGAACTAGTCCCTAAGAGTGACTAACAGGAAACGTAACATTAGGGAAGATCTTTGTAGCGGCTTTCAGCAAAGAAGCCGCATATTTTTTGCGTCCGGCCTTTGGAATAAGATATCATTTCTTTTCAGATGAGGTAATCACCCGGCGCAACCTGATCTAACTCCTATGCTTAGAGCCGGATCGTTGCCTGATCATTACTCGTGAAGTTATATTGCATGAACCCATACTAGAGGCCAGGGGCAATACCTTGAAGAGATCAGCTCATCTGTCCCTTCCTTCAGAGAAGACCGCATCCAAGGATGGTATCCTGTCAGAACTGGATCTGAAGATCCTCTGGGTTTCACGCACTTTGTCGAATATCGACTTTCAATATGAGCCGGAATTTATCAGGCTCAAGCAGAGTCCTGTTCATGAAGACCTCAAAAGGCTCATGCGGGAGGCGCTTACGGCAACATACAGCAAGAAGAGAGCTCCCTATGTGAAGCTCCTCTTGGAATTACGAGGTCAGCAGCGCCGGTCAGCCCAGCCCAAAGCCGACGCCTGAGCCACCGGCAGATCCGTTGCAGGCAGCTTTGACGTGGAATTCTTGCGGTGGCCGGGAAATTTAGCGAGGTTCCCGCTCCTCGTGAGGGTATCCGAGAGGTCATTTCGCCCTCTCGGACATCCGCGTCAGCGCCCGATCAGCACTCGGTCTTCTTGGTGGTGGTGGTGTCGCCGAAGGTATCCGTCTTCTGCTTCGTCTCGGTCGAGCAGCCGACGCTTCCCGTGGTGGTCACCGACGTGGTGGTCGAGGTGCTTGGCTCGGTGGTCTTCTCGATCGTGGTCTTGCTGCCGAGGATGCCTTGCTCCTTCTTGATCGTGGTTGTGGTGTCCTGAGCAAAGGCCGCCGACCCGATCACCATCGCGGCAGCCGCGAACATCA
>DATHAU010000158.1:0-4653 GCA_035296545.1 Microvirga sp. | reverse complement strand
TGAGCGGTGCTCCATGTCTCGCTTGGTGACGCGACAGCAGACCGCGCCAACCCAGCACACACTCCCACCTGGCCGGAACCTTATACCAAGCGGCGTGAAGGCCGACTCATTCAGGGTTTTCAGCTGGGGGCATTTCTGATCATGTCCATCGGCCTGCGCGACTAGGCCAATGCATGAGCATCAGCGCCGGCTGGTATTATCCCCAGGTTAGCGCCCGACAGGCGGTTTCCTGTCAAGCGGCCCGCAAGGGCAACCTTCAGGAGGCGTAGCGCTCCTCCCTCTCACCGACCTCGTGGAGGTTGGGCGGATTGCCGCAGATCCGCGGCCTGCTGCTCCGCCCGGTAGCCGGAATAAAGGCCCGCCGCCACCAGGATGGCCGGCAGGGCCAGCGCGAGAACGGAGACCCAGGAACACCTGCCGCAACGAGGTCTGCGCGCCCCTGGAGCGCTCCCCCGCCGGTGGCCGGGCCGTCGCGGCTGCGCCGGTCCGTTCCGTCATGAGGCGACGTCCTGAACCGGCATGGTGACGCGCACCAGGGTGGGGGGATCGTCCTGGGGCCAGTCCACCTTGGCGTCGAGCTGGCGCGCCAGCGCCTTCAGGATGGTGCCCGACGCGCTCTCCCGCGCGGCGCGCTTCTCCTCGGGGCTGAAGGCGTCGTCGGAAAGCTGGAACAGCAGGCTGCCCCCATGGATGTTCATGGTCAGCTTCAGCTTGCCGTGCCGGTCCCGGTAGGCATGGGCGAGGGCGTTGACGAGGATCTCGTTGAACAGCAGCGCCATGGGGGCCGCCTTGGCGGCCTCCACCTCCACGTCCTCCACCTCGAATTCCGGGCGGATGCTCACATCCCGAAGTCCGGCGGTCAGCTCCTCGCACAGGCCCTTGGCGAAGCTGGCCGCGTGGAAGCGGGCCGATCCCCGGCCGTCGTAGAGGTCCCGGTGGGCGGCCGCCAGCGCCTGGAGGCGCTCCTTCATGTATCCGAGCACATGGCGCACGTCGTCGTTCCCGGCCTGACGGATCTCGATGCCGATCAGGGACAGGAGGAGCTGCAGGTTGTTCTTCACCCGGTGATCGAGCTCGTGCAGGAGCGCCGTGCGCTCGTCGAGGAGCCGCTGCAGGGCCTCCTGGGCGCGCTGCCGTTCCTCCCGCTCGCGGGCCTCGGCGAGGGCGCGCAGGATGGTGGCGGGCAGCCGCTCCAGCCGTTCCTTCAGAACGTAGTCCGTCGCCCCCCGCCTCATGGCCTCGACCGCTACCTCCTCGCCCAGCGCCCCGGACACGAAGATGAACGGGGTGCCCGGGGAGCGCTCCCGCGCCAGGGCGAGCGCGCTCAACCCGTCGAAGGCGGGCAGCCAGTAATCGGCCAGGATGAGGTCCCAGCCCCGGTCCCCGATGGCCCCCGCGAACTCGGCGGCGGAGACCACGCGCTCCACCGTCGCTTCAAGGCCTGCGCCGGCCAAGGCCTCCATCACCAATTCGGCATCGAGGGCGCTGTCCTCCAGAAGGAGGACCCGCAGCAGGCGAGCCGACGGGGAGGAGGCCGACCGGTCCATCAGGCCTCCGAGGCGCCGCTGCGCGCCGGCGGCGGCTCGTTGAGGATGGCCCAGAAGACGCCGAGATCCTGGATCGCGTCGAAGAACTCGCGGAACCCGACCGGCTTCACCACGAAGGCGTTGACCCCCAGCTCGTAGCTGCGGACGAGATCGCTTTCCTCCCGCGACGAGGTGAGCATCACGACGGGGGTATGCCGCAGGCCCGGGTCGGCCTTGACCCTCTCCAGCACCTCGAGGCCGTCCACCTTCGGCAGCTTGAGGTCGAGGAGGACCACGGCCGGGTCGCTGGTGTTGCGGCTCTCGTGCGCGCCGCGCCGGTAGAGGAAGTCGATGGCCTCCTCGCCGTCGCGCACCACCACGACCTCGTTGGCAAGCTGGCTCTGCTCCAGGGCCGCCAGGGTCAGTTCAAGGTCATTCGGGTTGTCTTCCACCAGAAGGATAGGCTTCAGTTCCGGCATTCACGCCGCTCCTTTCAAGTCCGGCAGGGAAACATAGAAGGTCGCCCCCCGGTCGAGCGCGCCTTCCGCCCAGCTGCGCCCGCCATGTCGTTCGACGATCCGGCGCACATTGGCCAGCCCGATCCCGGTTCCCTCGAATTCCTCGATCCGGTGCAGGCGCTGGAAGACGCCGAACAGCTTGCTGACATACTTCATATCGAAGCCGACGCCATTGTCCCGCACGAAAATTATCACTTCCTCCCCCTCGCGGGTCGCCCCCACCTCGATCTGGGCGACCTCCCGCGGCCGGGTGTATTTCACCGCATTGCTGAGCAGGTTCTCGAACACGAGCCGGATCAGGAACGGATCGGCGACCAGGGAGGGCAGATCCGCGATGCGCCATGCGATCCGCCGGTCGCCGGCCTCCATCATGAGCTTCTGGCGGATCTCCTCGATCAGCGGCCCCACCTCCATGCGCCGGGGCTTGAGGGCCGTGCGGCTCATCTGCGAGAAATGGAGCAGGCTGTCCACGAGGGTTCCGGCCGTGAAGGCGGAATCGATGATGGTGTCCACGTAGCGCCTGCCCCGCTCGGTGAGATGGTCCCCCTCCTGCTTCTTCAGGAGTTCGGAGAAGCCGACGATGTGGCGAAACGGCGCGCGCAGGTCGTGGGAGACCGAATAGGAGAAGGCCTCCAGCTCCTTGTTGCTGCGGCGCAGCTCGTCGGCGAGCGACGCCAGTTCCTCGGCCCGGCGCAGCACGATGCCCACGATGGAGTTGCGCAGCTCCTTGGCCGCCTCGATCGCGCTCGGGTCCCAGGGCAGGGAACGCCCGCGCAGGGTTTCCTTCCAGATCTCGAAGGAGCGCCGGGGGTGGAGCCTGAGCGTTCCCGCCTCCTCCTGCACGGGCTTGCGCGGATCGCCGCCCCATTGGACGGTCTGCACCGCCTCCGGGCGGAACCAGAGGATGGAGATGGCGCGCATCTTCGAGATGGAGATGGCGAGCAGGCCGCTCGCGCGATCCGCATAGGCCTTGGCCTCGGGAAAGACCTCGGACAGCCTGTCGGTGGCGAAGACGTCCTCCTGGTGGCGCCGGGAGAGCCAGTCGAACAGCGCCTTCACGTCGTCTTCCTCAGGCGTTTCGCCCAGGCGCCAGCAACGGTCCTCCGTGACCACCGCCGCGCCCGCCGCGCCGGCGAGAAGCATGAGATCCGCCGGATGGTTCACGAGCCCGTCGATGAAGTGCTCCTCCGCCGCCATATGGGCCAGGAGCCGGGCCCCCACGGCGCCCAGGCGCACCCGGCGTTCGGCAAGCTCCGTATTCTCCCGCGCCTCGAGCTGGAGGGAGAAGATCTGGGTGAGGAAGTCGCAGGCGTCGCGCACCTGGAAGGACACCCGCCGCGGCTCCCTGTTGTGGCAGGAGATCAGGCCCCAGAGCCTGCCGTCGCGCAGGATCGAGATCGACATGGAGGCCAGCGTCCCCATGTTGCGCATGTATTCGAGATGCACGGGGGACACGCTGCGCAGCACCGAATCGCTCAGGTCCAGCGGGGCGGGATCGTGCGACTCCACGGGGACCGGCGCGTAGCCCGCATCGGGGATGATCCGCAGCCGGTTGCGGCGGTAGAGCTCCCGCGCCTGGGCCGGGATGTCGGAGGCGGGAAAGCGCAGGTCGAGATAGGACGGCAGGTTCCCGTTGCGGTCCTCCGCCACGACGGTGCCGTTCCAATGCTCGTCGAAGCGATAGACGAGAACCCGGTCGAACCCGGTGAGCCGGCGGATGTCCTCGGCCGCCAGATGGCACAGGGAAGCGATGGTCTCCGCGTTGTGCAGCCGGTTCACGAAGGCGCGCAGCACCGGGGAGAGCGCATCGAAGCCCAGCGCCGCATCGGGCGAGGCCTCCTCCAGTTCGAGAACCCCGTGATCGCCGGAGCGGGAGATCACCGCATCGTAGCGCCGGGGGCCGGCCGCCGTGTCCACCGCGAGGGTCCGGACGTAGCGGGCGCTCCCGGCCGTCAGGGCCTCGCTCAGCTCCGCCTCAAAGGCCCGGGCGAGGTTCGGCAGAACCCCGCTCAGCGGCTGCCCGAGGGGGGCGGATCCGAGGCCGAAGGCGGGGCCTGCGTTGGCGCTGGCGTAGGCGATGGTTTTGTCCCGCAGCCGCACGGCCAGGAGGATTCCGTGGGGCTGGATGCTGCCCGGAACATGGATCGGCTCCCGGTCGCAGGCCGTCAGATCGAGGCCCGGCGTCGTCTGAGGATTCATGGCGCCTCGTTCAACCAGTCATGCATCACGTCGAAGGTTCTCCTCGCCGTCTCGACGATCAGATCGTCGGTGTCCGGCGACGAGGCCGCAAGCAGCGCCGCGCCGAAGGATTTCCACATGCGGGCGATGTCCCGCCCGTAGCTGCGAAAATAGGCGCAGCCCGTTTCCGCCGTGAGCCCGAGCCTGCGCTCCGCCTCGCGGGCGACGACGGCGCCGCCCAAGGTCGAGCCCTCGATGACGTACATGCCCCCCAGCACGGCCGCAGGCGCGGGAAGCGGCATGAGAGGACGACATCGTGGCAAATGAATGATTTCCTGAGGGGCCATCCCCAGGGCCAGGAGGTCCCCTACCAGGAGGTGCGCCTTGCGGCGGCGCCCGAACGACGCGCTCTCCGGGGCAAGGGCCGCCGC
>DATHAU010000157.1:0-6585 GCA_035296545.1 Microvirga sp. | reverse complement strand
GGGATAGATCTCGGCCTTGCGCGCCTCGTCCAGGGAGGCCAGGGGCTCGTCCATGAGCAGCAGGTGCGGATCGGCGAGCAGCGCCCGGCCAATGGCCACCCGCTGCTTCTCGCCCCCCGACAGGGTGGAGGGCCAGCGGTCGAGGAGAGACCCCAGGCCCAAGAGCTCCACCATCCCGTCGAAGCTGGCCGCCCGCTCGCGCCGGGGCGAGAACCAGCGCCCGAAGAGGAGGTTGTGGCGCACGCTTAGATGGGGAAACAGCCGCCCCTCCTGGAACACGTAGCCGATCCGCCGCCGGTGCTTGGGCACGAAGACGCCCCCGTTCGTATCGACGAGGACCCGCCCCTTCACGGCGATCCGGCCCTGGGACGGGCGGATGAGGCCGCCGATGGCATTGACGAGGGTGGTCTTGCCAGAGCCGGAGGGGCCGAACAGGGCGGTGAGCCGCCCCTCGGACCGGAAGCGCGCCTCAAGCGCAAAGCCGCCCTGCCGGTGGCCGACGTCCACGTCGAGGATCATGGGGCGGGACCCCGGCGCCGGACCCGCCGGGCCATCCATTCCGACATCAGGAGCGCCGCCACGGAGATGAGCACCGACACCAGGGTGAGGCGCAGGGCCCCGGCCTCGCCGCCCGGCACCTGGGTGAAGGTGTAGATGGCGGACGGAAGGGTCTGGGTCTCGCCGGGGATGTTGGACACGAAGGTGATGGTGGCGCCGAACTCGCCCATGGCCTTGGCGAAGGACAGGACCATGCCGGCGACGACGCCCGGCAGGATGAGGGGCAGGGTCACCGTGACGAACACGAAGACCGGGTTCGCCCCCAGGGTCCCGGCGGCGTCCTCGAGCCTGCGGTCGACGGCCTCCACCGACAGGCGAACGGCGCGCACGAGCAGGGGAAACCCCATGATGGCGCAGGCGAGCGCCGCGCCGGTCCAGCGAAACGACAGGACGATGCCGAACTGCTCCGCCAGGAAGGCCCCGATGGGTCCGCGGCGGCCGAAGCCCAGCAGGAGGAAATAGCCCACCGCCACGGGGGGCAGGACCAGCGGCAGGTGGACGATCACGTCCAGCGCCTGCCGCCCCCAGAAGCGGCCCCGCTCCAGCGCGAAGGCAACCGCGATGCCGGGCACGAGGCTCGCCGCCATGGCGGCGAGCGCGACCTTGAGGCTGAGGCGGACCGCCGTCCATTCCTCGGGGGACAGCCAGTCGGTCACGAACCCGAACCCGGCGCGTTCATCACGGCGAAGCCCTGCTTCTCGAAATGGGGCCTCGCCCGGCCCGATTTCAGGAAGGCCAGGAACGAGGCCGCATCGGGGTTGCCCGAGTCCCTGGTCAGGGCGACCGGATAGATGATGGGCGGGTGGCTGCCCTCGGGAAAGGCGGCGACGATCCTCACCGTCGGGTCCGAGGCCGCGTCGGTCCTGTAGACGATCCCGAGGGGAGCCTCGCCCCGGGAGACGAGCACGAGGGCCGCCCGCACGTTCTCCGTCTGGGCCACCCTGGCCTTCACGCCCTCCCAGGCCCCGAGCTTTTCCAGGGCGGCCCTGCCGTATTTGCCGGCGGGAACCGCCTCCACATGGCCCATGGCCAGGCGTTCCCGGCCGAGCAGGGAGCCGAGATCGAGCCCCGGCCGGAGGGAGACCTGAAGGCTCGAATCCTTGGGGGCGATCAGCACCAGGGCGTTGCCGAGAAGGTTGGCCCGGGTCTCGGGCCGGATCAGACCTTTGGCGGCGGCGTAGTCCATCCAATCGAGATCGGCGGAGAAGTAGATGTCGGCGGGAGCGCCCGCCTCGATCTGCCTGGCCAGCACGTTGCTGGCCGCATAGGACATTACGGGTTTCCGGCCGGTCTCGCGCTCCCAGGCCGCGCCCGCGTCGTCGAGGGCGTTCTTCAGGCTGGCGGCGGCGAACACCACCACGTCCCTGGCCTGGGCCGGGGCCGCGACAAGGGTCAGGCAGGCCAGGGCGAGCCGGAACAGGACCGCCGTGACGGAGGCGCTCCGCGCGACGGGAGCCGGAACCATGGTGCTGCTGCTCAACGGGAAATCCTGAAGTGGCCCGCGGCATCCTAATGGACTCCGCCGGGTCTTCAAGGTGCGCCTTCAGGCAGGGCGCTGCCTCGGGAACGCCCGCCGCGCCAGGGAGCGCACGAGCCTGTAGCCCAGCAGGGCGGCCACGATGGCCGCATAGACCATCGGCTCGGGCGGCCAGGACTTCACCACCAGAATGAAATGGAGCACCGCCCCGACGGCCGCCGGATAGGCGAGCCGATGCAGCCGCGCCCAGGCCTGCCCGCCCATGCGGCGGATCGAGGCGTTGTTGGAGGTCGCGGCGAGGGGCACCAGGATGATGAAGGTCGCCATGCCGATGGTGATGTAGGGGCGCTTGACGATATCGGCCCAGATCGCCGCGAAATCGAGCCCCTGATCGAGCACCACATAGGTTATGAGGTGCAGGGCCGCGTAGTAGAAGGCGAGCAGCCCGATGGCCCGGCGATAGCGCAGCAGGTTGATTCCGACCAGTTGCCTGAGCGGCGTGACGGCCAGCGCCGCCACCAGGAAGCGCAGGGCCCACAGGCCCAGCGTCTGCTCCAGGACGCGCATGGGGTCCGCCCCGAGCTGGTCCATGATGCCGGCGTAGAACGTCCACACGGCGGGGATGAATCCCACCGCATAGACCAGGATCTTCGGCACCTGAGGCAGGGCGAAGCCCTTTTTCGCCGGCGCGCGGGCTCGTCCGGCCATCAATAGAGCTTCCTGAGGTCCATGCCGGAATAGAGGCCGGCCACCTGCTCGGCATAGCCGTTGAACATGAGGGTGGGACGCCTCTTGACGAAGAGCCCGCCCTCGCCGATCCGCCGCTCGGTCGCCTGGCTCCAGCGGGGGTGGTCCACGGTCGGGTTCACGTTGGCGTAGAAGCCGTATTCGTCCGGCGCCTGCTTGTTCCAGGACGTATAGGGCTCCTTCTCGACGAAGCTGATGCGGGTGATCGACTTGATGCCCTTGAAGCCGTATTTCCAGGGCACGACCAGGCGGATCGGCGCGCCGTTCTGGTTCGGCAGGGTCTCGCCGTAGAGCCCCACGGCCAGGATCGCCAGCGGATGCATGGCCTCGTCCAGGCGCAGGCCCTCCACATAGGGCCAGTCGAGGACCGGGAAGGTGGAGCGCAGGCCCGGCATCTCGTCCGGGCGGGCGGCGGTCTCGAAGGCCACGTACTTGGCGCTGCCGAGGGGCTCGACCCGCTTGATGAGGTCCGCCAGGGGGAACCCGACCCAGGGGATGACCATGGACCAGCCTTCCACGCAGCGCATCCGGTAGATCCGCTCCTCCAGGGCCGAAGCCTTGATCAGGTCCTCGACGCCGAACGACTGAGGCTTGGCCACCATTCCGTCGACCTTGACGGTCCAGGGCGCGGTCCTGAGGGCCTTGGCGTACGCGACCGGGTCGCCCTTGCCGGTGCCGAACTCGTAGTAGTTGTTGTAGCTCGTGACGTCCTCGCGGCTCGTCATCTTCTCGTCCGTGGAGAAGGGGCTCCTGGCGGCGGACAGGGGCGCGGCCCCCAGGCCCTCGGGCAGGGCCGCCGCCAGGGCGAGCCCGCCCGCGCCGGCCATCCATTGCCGGCGGTTGAGGTAGACCTCCCGGGGGGTGATCTCGGAGGGCAGAATATCGGCGGGGCGGCGGATCAGCACGGCAAAACCTCGGTTCGAACCCATTCTGTATGGGTACACCCGAGAACGCCAGGGGCGCCTTCACGTTTCCGTTACGGCGCGCCCGTGGCAGGGCGCGAGCCGAGGCGGACGTTCTCGTCCTTGGATCTGGCTTATCCCTCCGCCCTCATCCTGAGAGGCTGCGGGGGCATGTGCCTTTTCGATCCACCCTTTCAGCTCGCCCCCGCCTGCGCCGCCTGAACGAACTTGCGGGTGATCTCCCGCGGATTGGTGATGGCGGTGCCGACCACCACCGCATGAGCCCCGCGCCTGAAGGCTTCCGCCACGAGGTCCGGGGTGTCGAAGCGCCCTTCGGCCACCACGGGGGCGGGGATCGCGGCCACCAGGGCCGACAGGAGTTCCAGGTCGGGGCCCTCGTCCCTGCGGGATGCGGTCTCCTCCGTATAGCCCGAGAGCGTCGTCGCCACGTAGGCGGCCCCATGGGCATGGGCCGCCCTGCCCTCGTCCAGGGTGGCGATGTCGGCGAAGACCTCCCGGCCGAGTTCGCCGCGGATCCGGGCGATCAGGCGCTCCAGGGGCTCCCCGTCCCGCGGGCGCGGGGTGGCGTCCAGCGCGATGATGTCCGCTCCGGCTCCGGCAATCCCTGCGGCGCTGCCGAAATCCGGCGTGATGTAGACCGGGAAGCGCTCATCGAACACCTTGCAGATGCCGATGATCGGAAGCGCCGTCGCGGCCCGGATCGCCGCCACGTCCTCGGCCCCGTTGGCGCGGATGCCCCCTGCGCCTCCCGCCTCCGCGGCCCGCGCCATGGCGGCCATGTGGCGGGGTCCGTGGAGCGGGTTGTCGGCGCGGGCCTGGCAAGAGACCACGAGGGCCCCTTTCGGGATCAGCATCGGGCCCTCTCCTACTTCACCGCGCCCGCCGTCATGCCCTGGATGAACTGGCGCGACAGGGCCATGTAGAGAAGCGTGATGGGGGCCGCCGCGATGGTGAGGCCTGCAAACAGCATGCCCCAGTCGGTGGTGTATTCCCCCATGAAGGTGGTGAGGCCCTGCGGCAGGGTCTTGTAGCGGTCGGTCTGGATGAACACGAGGGGGAAGAAGAAGTCGTTCCAGATCGGCACCGCATTCTGGATCGCCGCGATCGCCATGGGCGGGCGGGCGAGCGGCAGCATGACCGACCACATGATCCGGGGCTCGGACGCCCCGTCGATGCGGGCCGCGTCCTCCAGCTCCGACGGCAGCGCGCGCAGGAATCCCGCCATGATGAAGACCGCCGAGGGCAGGCCGATGGCCGTGTAGGTGACGATGAGGCTCCAGCGGCTGTCGAGCAGGTTGAGGTCGCGCAGGAGGATGAAGAGCGGGATCACCGCGAGCTTCAGGGGCAGCATCAGGCCCGCCAGGAAGAACAGGAGGATGAAGGTGTTGGTGCGCGACTCGTAGCGCGCTACCGCGTAGCCCGCCATGGTGCCGAGCACCAGGATCAGGACGACGGACGCGCCCGTCACGATGATCGAGTTGACGAAATAGGTCGGCATCGCGGTTTCGCCGAGCACGCGGGTGAAGTTCTGCACCTGGGTGAAGTCGGGCAGGGCGAAGGGGTGCTCGAAGATCTCGCCCGTGGTCTTGAAGGCCGAGAGCACCATCACGACCACGGGATAGAGCATGATGAACGAGTTCGTGATCAGAATGATCTGAACCAGGAACGCGAAGGTGATGGGCCGCGGCGACGCGGGCCGTTGCGAGGCCATGGCGGTCAAATCTGGATCTCCCGGCGGCGCAGCCACAGGGTGAGCGCCGATGCGAAGACGACGATGAACAGGAACAGCAGCGTGGCAAGGGCCGAGCCGAGGCCGAAGTTCTGGATGCTGGCGCTCTGGTTGCCGAAGGCCGTGCGGTAGAAGACGAGGCCGAGCACGTCCGTCGAGCCGAAGGGCGAACCGTCGAGCCCCGCCATCACGTAAGGGATCTCGAACCAGTTGAAGGCGCCGATGAACAGCAGGGTGAACAGGATGGTGGTGCTCGGGCCGACGAGCGGCCACACGATGTTTTTCAGCAACTGCCATTCCGTGGTGCCGTCGAGGCGGGCGGCCTCGATGATCTCATAGGGGATGCGCTGCATGCCCGCGAGATACACGAGGGTCGGAAAGCCGATGAAGTGCCAGGCATTGGCCAGGATCAGCGCCGGAAGCGCGGTGGTGGATTGGCCGAGCCAGGGCTTGGCCAGCCAGTCGAGGCCGAGCCCGTAGAACGCCTGGTTGATGAGGCCGAAATTGGGATTGAGGAACAGCTTCCATAGGAAGCCCACGATGATCGTGGACAGCACCACGGGCACGAACACCGCCACCCGATGGAAGCGGAAGCCGAACGGCTCCTTGTAGAGCAGCCAGGCGAGAAAGAACCCGGCCCCGTTCTGGATGATCATCAGGGCGACCAGGGCGTAGACGTTGTGCAGGAACGCGTTCCACACCACCGGGGCCATGGTGGCGCCGAACAGCACCTCCCGGAAATTCGCCAGGCCCACGAACTCGCCCCGCGCCAGCCCGCGCCATTCGTAGAAGGCATAGGCGAAGGCCGAGAGGATCGGATAGACCACGAACAGGGACATGAACGCGATGGGCGGCAGGACGAGGAACGCCACCCAGCTGCGATGCTTCAGGGTTCGGGCCTGATAGGGCGAAACGGGCATGAGCGATAAACTCTCGTATCAAGAATTCCCGACGAGACGCCAGCCTCATCCTGAGGAGGTGCGAAGCACCGTCTCGAAGGATGATCCAGGGATGCAGGAAGCGCTACGCGTCCCCTCTCCCGGGTGGGAGAGGGGCAGGGGTGAGGGAAGGACAGTGCAGGATGAAGTGCAACGCCTTCCCCTGCTCGGCTCACCACGGCCTGTGCTCTGTTCGGAGAGGGCCTACCCTCA
>DATHAU010000156.1:0-2182 GCA_035296545.1 Microvirga sp. | reverse complement strand
GGGACAAGCCCGGCCATGACGAGGTGGGTCTGACACCCTCTTGTCATCCCCGGCGAGCGCAGCGAGGGAAGGGGATCGTCTTCAGGATGCGGCACCCTCTTCCCTCCCCCTTGCGGGGAGGGGTGGGGGTCGTAGGGTCAGAGCTCTGTTGCTTCAACAAAGAGTGCATAGGTCGCTACAGCGTCTATCTCTCTGACCGTCTCACCCAGCCGCACCACCCCCACCCCTCACCCCTCCCCGCAAGGGGGAGGGGAAAGGCGCGCCTGTCATCCCGGGGCCGCGCAGCGGAGCCCGGGATCCATATACGCTGACAAAGCAGGACCAAGTGCAGACGGTCCCGCCCTTCCGCCCACCGTCATTGTTATGGATCCCCGCCTGCGCGGGGATAACAGCGGAGGGTGTCGCCACGGGTGAGGGCATTCCCTTCCTGGCGGATGATCTGTCGGGGCCGTCCCGCTTGCATCCGGGCGGCGCAAGCCTGATCTGACAGCATGTGCCTTCCCGTTGCGCCGCCCGTACAGGAAAGAAGCCCGTCATGCCTCTGTTCTCCGTTCTCGATCTGGCGCCGGTGCCGCAAGGCTCCACGCCCGCTGACGCCCTGCGCAACTCGCTTGATCTGGCGCGGCACGCGGAAGGCTGGGGCTACAACCGCTACTGGGTGGCGGAGCACCACAACATGGTCGGCATCGCCAGCGCGGCGACGAGCGTGGTCATCGCGCATCTCGCCGGCGGGACGAAGACCATCCGGGTGGGCGCGGGCGGGATCATGCTGCCGAACCACTCGCCCCTGGTGATCGCCGAGCAGTTCGGCACCCTGGAGGCCCTGTTTCCGGGCCGCATCGACCTGGGCGTCGGCCGGGCTCCCGGCACGGACCAGCGGACCTGGCGGGCCCTGCGCCGGGATCCCGCCAGCGCCGACACCTTCCCGCAGGACGTGCTCGAACTGCAGGCCCTCCTCGGGCCGCTCCAGGCGGACCAGGCCATCCAGGCGGTGCCGGGGACCGGCTCCAACGTGCCGATCTGGATTCTCGGCTCCAGCCTGTTCGGCTCGCAGCTCGCGGCCATGCTGGGGCTGCCATACGCCTTCGCGTCCCATTTCGCGCCCGGCGCCCTCATGCAGGCGCTCCAGGTCTATCGCGAGCGCTTCCAGCCCTCCGCCCAGCTGGAGCGGCCCCATGCCATGGTGGGCGTCAACGTGATCGCCGCCGACACGGACGAGGAGGCGCGCCATCTCTTCACCTCGGCGCAGCAATCCTTCACCAACCTGTTTCGCGGAACCCGCGGGAAGCTCCTGCCGCCCATCGACGACATCGAGGCCTACTGGAGCCCGCACGAGAAGGCGCAGGCCTCCGCTATGCTGGCCTGCTCCTTCGTGGGCTCGGCGGAAACGGTCCGGCGCGGGCTCGAGGATTTCCTGGCGCAGACGGGGGCCGACGAGCTGATCGTTGCCTCGGCCATCTACGACCACGGCAAGCGCCTGCGCTCCTACGAGATCCTGGCAGGGGTGCGCGAGGCGATGGGCCGGGAGGCGGCGCACCCTTGAGCGGCTGGCCCCTGGCTCCGACCTCATCCTGAGGCCTTCGACACCGCCACTGCGTGGCCTCCTAGGACGAGGGCTATTGCGCCTTCATGAGCCGGCCTCCGATGACGATCACATGGTAGCGATCCGGCCGCGCAGGGTGGGATCGAGGGCGTCGCGCAAGCCGTCGCCGAGCAGGTTCAGGCCGAGCACCGAGAGCGCGATGGCGATGCCGGGCGCGATGGCCAGGTGAGGGGCCTGGGAGAGATAGGTCTGCGCGTCGCTCAGCATCCGGCCCCAGCTCGGGTTCGGCGGCCGCACGCCCAGGCCGAGATAGCTCAGGCCCGCCTCCGTCAGGATGGCGAGCGCGAGCTGGATCGTCACCTGCACGATGAGCGCGCCCGCGATGTTGGGCATCACGTCCTCCCAGGTGATGCGCAAGGGGTGCTTGCCGATGGCCCGCGCGGCGGCGATGTAGTCCAGGGTCCAGACCTGGAGCGCCACGCCACGGGTGACGCGGGCGAAGACCGGCACGTTGAACACCGCGATCGCCAGGATCGCGGCCGTGGGCCCGGAGCCCAGGAGGGCCCCGATCATGATGGCGGACAGAACCGCCGGAAAGGCGAAGACAACGTCCGAGACCCGCATGGCGATCTCGTCCGC
>DATHAU010000155.1:0-1508 GCA_035296545.1 Microvirga sp. | reverse complement strand
GGGGATCGGCGCGGTGGTCCTCGCCTCCGACGGGCTTGAGGTCGGCGACCGGCTGATCCGCGGCGGCGGCCAGGAGAAGGGTTTTCGGGCGGGCACCGAGAACGTGGCGGGGATCGTGGGCTTCGGCGTTGCGGCCGAGCTGGCGTCGGCGGGCCTCGGCGCAGAGGCCGAGCGCCTGCGGGCCCTCAGGGACGAGGCCGAGGCGCATGTGCGCCGGATCGCTCCCGAGGCCGCCGTCATGGCCCGGGGCGCGGAAAGACTGCCCAACACCTTGGCCTTTGCCATACCGGGCCTGCGGGCCGAGACGGCCCTGATCGCCTTCGACCTGGAGGGCGTCGCCCTCTCGTCCGGCTCCGCCTGCTCGTCCGGAAAGGTCAAGCGTTCCCATGTGCTCGACGCCATGGGGGTCGAACCCCTCCTCGCGGAGGGCGTTTTGCGCATGAGTTTGGGGTGGACGACCACAAAAGAGGACGTGATCCGCTTCGCGGAGGCGTGCGAAAGGGTGGTCGGCACCTTATATAAGCGGAAGGCGAGCGCGGCCTGACCGGCCCCGCTTGGTTTTCCATGTCATCAACCCGCGGCCCTTGAAGCCGTGAGCGGTGGGAGAGACAGATGCCTGCAGTGCAGGAAACAATCGATCAGGTTCGCCTGATCGAGGTCGATCAATACAAGTACGGCTTCGAGACCGAGGTCGAGATGGAGAAGTCCCCGAGGGGCCTCTCCGAGGACGTGATCCGCTTCATCTCGGCCAAGAAGGGCGAGCCGGAGTGGATGCTCCAGTGGCGCTTCGACGCCTATAGGCGCTGGCTCACCATGAAGGAGCCGGCCTGGGCGCGGGTGTCCTATGACAAGGTCGACTACAACGACATCTACTACTATGCCGCGCCGAAGAAGAACCAGGCGCCGAAATCCCTTGACGAGGTCGATCCGGAGATTCTCAAGACCTACGAGAAGCTCGGCATTCCCCTGCGCGAGCAGGAGATCCTGGCCGGCGTGGAGCCGGAGCGCCGGGTGGCCGTGGACGCGGTGTTCGACTCGGTGTCCGTGGCCACCACCTTCAAGGAGGAGCTGTCGAAGGCGGGCGTGATCTTCATGCCCATCTCCGAGGCGATCCGGGAATATCCCGACCTGGTGCGCCAGTACATGGGCACGGTGGTGCCGGTCACGGACAACTTCTTCGCCACCCTGAACTCGGCCGTGTTCACCGACGGATCGTTCGTCTATATCCCGCCGGGCGTGCGCTGCCCCATGGAGCTGTCCACCTACTTCCGCATCAACGAGAAGAACACGGGCCAGTTCGAGCGCACCCTGATCATCGCCGACAAGGGCTCCTACGTCTCGTACCTGGAGGGCTGCACGGCTCCCAAGCGCGACGAGAACCAGCTTCACGCCGCCGTGGTGGAGCTGATCGCGCTCGACGACGCCGAGATCAAGTACTCCACGGTCCAGAACTGGTATCCGGGGGACGCGGAAGGGCGGGGCGGCATCTACAACTTCGTCACCAAGCG
>DATHAU010000154.1:0-3519 GCA_035296545.1 Microvirga sp. | reverse complement strand
AGTTGGAGCGGGGAGAAGCGGTCATCGGTCAACTCAAAGCGCGTGGCGCAGGTGGTAGGACTTGGGACGGGTGAGGGATTCGTAGGCCAGCCGCGACAGGCTCGCGCCGCGGCCCGTATCCTTCACGCCGGTCCAGGCGAGGGCGGGATCGAGGTAGTCGCAGCGGTTCATGAACACGGTGCCGGTCTCGAGCTGTTCGCCGATGGCTTCCGCCGCATCCACGTCGGAGGTCCAGATCGCGGCGGAGAGGCCGTAGGGCGAGTCGTTCATCAGGCGGATCGCCTCCTCGTCACCGGTCACCTTCATGATGCCGACGGTGGGGCCGAAGCTCTCGTCGCGCATGACGCTCATGGAATGATCCACGTTCGTGAGCACCTGCGGCGCCAGATAGGCGCTGCCGCCGGTGTCCGCCGCAAAGCGCCTGGCGTCGATATGAGCTTTTGCGCCCCGGGCCGCCGCTTCCGCATTCTGCTGGCGCACCAGGTCGGCGAAGCGCTTGTGGGCCATGGGTCCGAGGGTCGTCGTCTCGTCCAGCGGGTTGCCGAGCACGTACCTGTTCACGAGATCGACTGCGCCCTCCACGAAACGGTCGTAGTGCTTCTCGTGCACGTAGATCCGCTCGATGCCGCAGCAGCACTGGCCGGAATTGAAGAAGGCGCCGTCCACCAGGTTCTCGATGGCGTGATCGATATCGGCGTCCTCGCGCACATAGGCCGGGTCCTTGCCGCCGAGTTCGAGGCCGAGCGACGTGAAGGTCCCTGCCGCCGCGCGCTCGATGGAGCGGCCGGCCGACACGGAGCCGGTGAAGTTGCAATGGTCCACCAGGCCTCCGCCCAGAATGCGGCTCGTCTGGTCGTGGCTGAGATGCATGTTCTGGAACAGGCCCCGGGGCATTCCGGCCCGGTCCATGGCGGCCTGGAAGCGCTCGCCGGCGAGCACCGTCTGCGAGGCGTGCTTGAGCAGCACCGCGTTGCCGGCCACCAGCGCCGGCACGATGGTGTTGATGGCCGTGAGATAGGGATAGTTCCAGGGGGCGACCACGAGCACGAGGCCCACCGGCTCGCGCTTGATCATGCGGCGGAAGCCCGGCTTCCCGTCCTCGGCCGGAATGGGCTTCAGGCTCTCGTCCGCGATGCGGATCATGTAGCGCGCGCGCTCCTCGACCCCCCGGAACTCGCCGCCGTAGCGCACCGGACGCCCCATCTGCTGGGCGATCTCCGGCACCACCTCCTGGTTCATGGCGAGCAGGGCGTCGAGAAAGGCCGACACCTTTTCGGCTCTCTCGGACAGGGGCGTCTGGCGCCACTCCTTCTGGGCCTCTCGCGCCGCCTGGACGGCCGCGTCGATGGCGGCCTCGGACATGATCGGGCGGCGGACGAGTTCGCGTCCGTCGATGGGGGAAATGCAAACGATATCGGTATCGGCCATGATGATGTTCGAAAGACCATGATCCGGAGATCATGGTCTTCTCCTCTCGTATCCTACAAGGTCTCTTAGATGATCTCGAAGTAGCGGGCGAGCTGCCAGTCGGTGATGGCCTTGCGGGCCTCCCTCTCCTCCCATTCGCGCGTTGCGACGTAATGGTCAACAAAGGTGTCGCCGAAAAGCTGGCGCGCAGGCTGCGACCCTTTCAGCCGCCCGGCGGCCTCGCCCAGGGAGCGCGGCAGGGCCCGCTCCTTGGGATGCTCCACCGCATAGGCGTTGCCCTGGATCGGCTCGCCCGGCTCGATCCGGTTCTCGATGCCCCAGAGGCCGGAGCCGATGGCGGCGGCGAGCGCGATATAGGGGTTGATGTCGGCGGCGGCGACCCGGTACTCCACCCGCTGCGACTTCTCCGAGCCCGGGATGACCCGAAGCGCCGTGGTGCGGTTTTCCACGCCCCAGGCCGAGTCGGTGGGGGCCCAGTAGCCCGGGATGAGCCGGGTATAGCTGTTCACCGTGCAGGCCACCATGGCGAGGAGTTCCGGCATCAGCTGCTGCTGCCCGCCCACGAACCAGCGCATGGTCTCGGACATGTTGTGCTTGCCTTCGGGATCGTAGAACGCGCCCCTGCCGGTCTTGACGTCGCGTAGCGACGCGTGCAGGTGGCCGGACTGGCCGGGCCAGTCGCGCGACCACTTGGCCATGAAGGTGGCCATCCAGCCCCGGCGCTGCGCCAGGATCTTGGTGTAGGTCTTGAAGAGCGCCGCCTTGTCGGCCGCCCTCAGGGCGTCGTCCACGCGGATCGCGGCCTCCAGCACGCCGGGGCCGGTCTCCGTGTGCAGGCCCTCGATCTCGAAATCCATCCTATTCGCGAGGTCGAGAAGCTCGTGATAGAAATCCGCGTGCACGCCCGAGCGCAGCACCGAATAGCCGAAGAAGCCCGGCGTGATGTTTTTCAGATCGCGGTAGCTCTTCTCGCGCACGGAATGCGGCGTTTCCTCGAACAGGAAGAACTCGAACTCGGCCGCGGCCGACACGGCAAAGCCCATGTCGTCCGCCTTCTTCAGGACGCGCCTCAGGACGCCGCGCGGGCAGGCCGCCTCCGCATAGCCGTCGAACTCGGACAGGAAGAACGGCAGGTCGTTCTCGAAGGGGATGAGACGCATGGTCTCGGGAAGCACCCGCGCCGAGGCGTCCGGATAGGCGGTGTGCCAGCCGGTCAACGTGGTGTTGTCGTAGAGCTGATCGTTGGAATCCCAGCCCAGCACCACGTCGCAGAAGCCGAAGCCCTTTTCCAGGGCGGATTCGAACTTGTCGCGGGCCATGTACTTGCCGCGCATGATGCCGTCCACGTCCACGAGGCCGATCTTCACGAAGGGAAGGTCGCGGCTGCGCACATATTCCGCGGCGTCGGCGGCGTTCTTGATCTTGGGAGCGTTCATGCTCAGAATCCCAGGGAGAAAAGAAAGGTGGGAGCGCCCGCGGATCGGGCGCTCCCGGCTGCCGTCAGTAGGACTTGTATTCGCCCTGTCCCTTGGTGAGCGCGAACTCCTCCTCGGGCGAGAGGATGAGCTTGTGGCGACCGACCACCAGGAAGTAGGCCATCATCACCGCATAGTAGACGGCGACGCCGATCACGCCGGCCCGGAACACGGGATCCGTCAGTTGGAAGACGAGCGTCACCGCCGCGATGACCATGCAGATCACCGCGCCGGCCGTGCCGAACGGGCTGACATAGGGCCTGTTCAGATGGGGGAACTTCTTCTTCAGGACGATATAGGACATGCCCTGCATGAAGTAGGCGAGCATCGCGCCCGCAACCGCCATGTTGAGCAGCGTACCGCCGATCACGGCCGCTCCGGCCTCGGCGCCCACCGAGAACCAGATGACGAACATCACGAGAAGGCCGATCACCGCGCCTGCAACCAGCGCGACGTGCGGCGTCTTTCGTTCGCCGTGCGTCACCGACAGAAAGCTTGGAAAGTAGCCGGCTCGCGAGAGCGAGTAGATCTGCCGCCCGAAGGCGAAGATGATGGTGTGGAACGAGGCGATGAGCCCGATCACCGCGACGGCGGCCAGGATCTTGGCGATATCCGT
>DATHAU010000153.1:0-2707 GCA_035296545.1 Microvirga sp. | reverse complement strand
AGAGCGGCGCGCCCGCGGGCGTCATGGCCATCGTGGTCGAGACCACCGAGCGCGTGCTGGCCGAGCGCCGGCAGGCCTTCCTGGTGGCCCTGGGGGACGCCCTGCGCGAGCTGTCCGATCCCCGGGCCATCATGGCGGGCGTTGCGCGGATGCTGGGGGAGCACCTGGGGGCGGGCCGCGTCGGCTACGGGGAGGTCGAAGGGGAGGGCGACGAGGCCCATGTGGCCATCGAGGGCGACTGGCGCCCGGACTCCGTCGCGTCCATCGCCGGACGCTACCACCTCGCCAGCTATGCGGTCGCCTTCGAGGCCGATCTTCAGGCCGGTCATCCGGTGGTGGTCGAGGACTTCGACGCGGATCCCCGCACCGCCGGGCTCGGGGCGGCGGACGCTCACGCGGGGCTCGGCATCCGCGCCCAGGTGGTGGTGCCCCTCGTGAAGGCGGGCCGCCTGGCGGCCCTGCTGTTCGTCCATTCGCCTGCGCCGCGCCGCTGGTCGCGGAACGAGGTGGCGCTGGTGCGCGAAGTGGCCGAGCGCACCTGGGACGCCGTCGAGCGGGCCTGGGCGGTGGCGGCTTTGCGCGAGAGCGAGGACCACTACCGCTACGCGGTCGAACTCGATCCGCAGACCACCTGGACATCGGCCCCGGACGGACAGCTCGACCGGGTGAACCGGCGCTGGTTCGAGTGGACCGGCACCACGGGCCTGGGCAGCACCTATGCCGAAGGCCTGCACGAGGACGACCGGGCCCGCACCTTCGAGGTCTGGGGGCGCTCGGTGGCGACGGGCGAGCCCTACGACATCGAGCACCGGGTCAAGATGCGGGACGGGAGCTACCGCTGGATGCACTCGCGGGCCTTCTCGCGGCGCGACGACAGGGGCCGCATCGTCAAGTGGTATGGAACCACCGAGGACATCCATGAGCGCTATACCGCCGAAGCGGCCCTGCGCGAGTCCGAGGAGCGGTTCCGCACCATCGCTGATTCGGTTCCCGTGCTGATCTGGATGACCGACGCCCAGGGGAAGGGAAGCTTCGCCAACAAGCACTACGAGAGGGAGTTCGGCGTGCCGCCCGAGGCCATTCTCCGGAACGGGTGGCGGCGGATCGTTCATGACGAGGATGCGGGGCCCCACTACGAGACGGTGCTGGACGCCTTCGCCCTGCGGGAGCCCTTCGTCTCCGAGGTGCGGGTGCGGGACAAGGCCGGGCGCCTGCGCTGGCTGCGCTGTCAGGGGGTGCCCCGCTTCGACGCATCCGGCGCCTTCCTCGGCCATACGGGCGCCAACATCGACATCACCGAGGCGAAGCTCGCCCGGAACGAACTGGAGCGCCTGGTGGCGGAGCGGACCGGCGAACTGGCCGCGGCCAACCGCCAGCTCATGGGCCAGATCGAGGAGCGGGAGCGCGTCGAGGCGACCCTGCACCAGATGCAGCGCCTCGAAGCCGTGGGCCAGCTCACCTCCGGCGTCGCCCACGACTTCAACAACCTGCTCACCGTGATCCTCGGCAACGTGGGCTTCGTGGAGAACGCCATCGTCAAGGCCGGGATCGACGGCAGGACCCGCGACCGGCTCGGCTCCATGCGCAGCGCCGCCGAGCGCGGGGCGACGCTCACCGCGCAGCTCCTGGCCTTTTCCCGCAGCCAGCGCCTCGAAGCCAAGCCCATCGACCTCAACGGGACGGCCGCCGGGATGCGCGACCTCCTCCAGAGCTCCCTGGGCGGCGCGGTGCGTCTCGAAATGGTGCTGCGGCCCGGGTTGTGGCCCGCCCTTGTGGACCCCACCCAGATCGAGCTCGTGATCCTCAACCTTGCCATCAACGCCAGGGACGCCATGGAGGTGGGCGGCTCGCTCACCATCGAGACCGGCAACGCGACCCTCAGGGCCCCGAGCCGCCCCGAGGAGCCGCCCGCGGGCGATTACGTCATGGTGTCCGTGTCCGACACGGGCACGGGAATGCCCCCGGACGTGATGGCCAAGGCCTTCGAGCCCTTCTTCACCACCAAGCCGGTGGGCAAGGGATCGGGCCTGGGGCTCGCCCAGGTCTACGGATTCGCCAAGCAATCGGGCGGAGGCGTCAGGATCGAGACGCGGCTCGGGGTGGGCACCACCGTGAAGGTCTTCCTGCCCCGCGCGGCGGAACAGCGCTCCAGGGAGCCCGACGCCGCGGCGGCGGCCGCCGCCGACGAGCGGCTCGACGGGGAGCCGCGCCGGGTGCTGGTCGTGGACGACGACAGCGCCGTGCGCGAGGTCACGGCGGCCCTGCTCGCCGAGATGGGCTGCCTGGTGGTCGAGGCGGGAAGCGGCGGCGCGGCGCTCCATGTGCTCGAACGGGACCGGATGCCCTTCGACCTCATGGTCGTCGACTTCGCCATGCCGGGCATGAACGGGGCGGAGGTGGCCCGGGAAGCGGCCCTGCGCTGGCCCGAATTGCCGGTTCTGTTCGTGACGGGCTATGCGGACCTGACGGCGCTCCAGGAGGTCGGCGAGGATCGCGTGGTGCAGAAGCCGTTCCGGAACGGCGAACTCGGCCTGAAGGTGCGCCAGCTTCTCGGCGCCACCGCCGGGGGCAAGGTGGTTCCCTTACGCCGCTGAAAAGGCGCTCATCCTGTCGGTTCCGTGTTCCCGACGCCGGACGCCGGAGCGGCGCAATCCTCGCGCATCCGCGTGAGCGCGCCGGGGAGCGCCCCGCCCCTGGAGCTGTTGCG
>DATHAU010000152.1:0-7834 GCA_035296545.1 Microvirga sp. | reverse complement strand
ACGTCCGGCCACCTCCGGCCCGATCGGGATCGCCTCCCCGAGAGAGCCGTGTTCATCGCCAAGCCCTATGGCGAGCAGGTGCCGACCACCGCCATCCGAACCCTGCTGAAAAAATCCTCCGACGCGCCCTGATCGGCGGGGCCGGTCGAGAAGCGCGCAGGGGGTCGAAAACCGGCTCTCAGGTAAACATATGTGAGTGCGGGACCGGTCAGGGAACCGCCAGAACGGCATTCGATGCGATCCGAAATTGCGTATGTCTAACCCCCTCATTCTCAAGCTCGAACACCGCGACCGGCTCTCCGCCGACGAGAAACGGGTTCTCGAAGGCGCGATCTCCCGCGTCCGGGTGGTGGCAGCCGACGAGGACATCACCCGCGAGGGCGAGCGCCCGTCCGAGAGCAGCCTGCTCCTGGACGGATTTGCCGCGCGCTACAAGATCTTCTCCAACGGACGGCGCCAGATCACGGCCGTGCACGTGCCCGGCGACTTCGTGGATCTGCACAGCTTCCTGCTCAAGACCATGGACCACGGCGTCCTGGCGCTCACGCCCTGCCGGGTCGCCGGCGTTCCGCACGCCACCTTCGAGAAGATCACGAACGAGTATCCCCACCTCACCCGCCTGCTCTGGCTCAACACGCTCATCGACGGGGCCATTCACCGGGAATGGCTGACCGTCATGGGCCGCCTCTCGGCCACGGCCCACATGGCCCATTTCATCTGCGAGCTCTTCCTTCGCCTCCAGAGCGTCGGCCGGACCGACGGCGATACGATCCAGATTCCTCTCACCCAGGCGGAACTCGGCGACACGCTCGGGCTTTCAACCGTTCACGTGAACCGCGTGTTGCAGGAATTGCGCAAGGAAGGCCTGATCCGGTGGCAAGGCGACGCTTTGACCATTCTCGACTGGGAGCGACTGAAGACGGTAGGCGAGTTCACGCCCACCTATCTCAACCTCCAGCAGGAGCAACGATAGGACGGGTCTCGAACCATGCCTGACATCACCTTGCAGCCCATGCCCGTCCTGATCGACGGCGGCAGCCACGAAGGGCGGCTCATCCTGGCCGACGGCAGCCTGGTGGCCGTGTTCGCCCGGGTGACGCCCGGCGAGACGGCCGGGGGCGAGGGCCGGGCCGGAGACTGGTTTCTGGAGGCGGGGTTTGGACCCTGCGGCGACCTGATGAGCGTCAGGCCGCCCGTCTTCGCCACCCTCGACGAAGCCGTGGGCTGGGTGCGCGCCACCCTGGCGACGGGGCCCCTCTCGTCCTGAAAGTTCCGCCGATAAAGGCGTGACACCTCCTTTCCCCTCCTCCTTGTGGGGAGGGCCAGGGTGGGGGTGTTGGCGCCACACCTTCATCGGCTATCGCACACCCCCCCACCTCCACCTCCTCCCCACCGCAAGTCGGGTGTTCCCGACTTGCGCATCATGAAGCTCATCTCAGGCAAGCCTGAGATGAATGGGGAGGAGAGTAGGTCGCGTCAGGCGTTGCCGACTGGCGCATCATGAAGCTCATCTCAGGCTTGCCTGATACGGGTGGGCGAGGAGGGCCCCCTCGCGCTGACCGGCGCGAGAGGAAGCCGTCACCCCGCCAGCCATCGGAACGCCCGCTTCAGCTCCGCCGTTCCGTCGCGCTCGAACCAACGGCCGTGGCTGAAGATCACCCGGTGCGGGTTCCAGGCGATGAGGCGGTCCACGGCGGCTTTCGCTTCGGCGCGGCGCAGGCGGATGACGAGGCGCAGATAGGCGGGGGCCTTGCCGTCCGGGGCCTGGACGCCGGTGAGCCTGGCGAAGAGGCGGGTGCCGAGGGGCAGCTTTTCGGGTTCCAGGTTCTGGACGAGGTCGGTCAGAATGAGGGTGCGGCTGGGCTTGTGCAGGAAGGCCACCTCCCGGAAGCCTGCGCCGCCGGGAACGATCGCCTGCTCCAGGTCCTCGCGCCACTCCTCCGGCGGCGCGTCCGTCAGGTCGCGGTCGAGGCGGACGCCCGCCTTTTGCACCTGGGAGCGCTGGCGCAGGTTCGGGGCGGCCGAGGTCCGGGCGTCGGGGCAGCGGGCCTGCCACTCCCTCAGGTGGGTCCAATGGGCGATGTTGGGCGCCACCAGATGGCGGATGGGGCCGAGGGCCTCGATGGCCTGCCGCAGGGCCTCCCCGTAGCGGGTGGGGGAGTGGAGCAGCATGTCGCCGTTGCTGAGGCGGATCACCGTCATGCGCACCGGCAGGGAGATGCCCATGTGCTGCGGCCCGCTGTCGACGATCCAGAGGTTCTCGGCCACGGGCTTGAGAACGTCGAGGGGCGGGTAGGTTACGTCGGGGGCGTCGGCCATGGCGCAGGTCTCCCCTGTTGGCTTCACCCTGTCAGGCGCTCGCCCGCAGGGGCATGATCCGGATCGTCCGGTTGATGCTCGCGCCGAGATCGGCGGTGTCGTAGGGCTTGTGCAGGATGGAGAAGCCCTCGTCCGTCGCGGACTGGGCCATGCTGCTGTAGCCCGTGGTCAGCAGGACCGGGAGGGTGGGGTAACGCTGCCGGATGGCGCGGGCGAGATCCACGCCGGTGAGGTCGCCCGGCATGACGATGTCGGTGAACACCAGGTCGAAGGACGCGTCCCCCTCCAGGGTATCGAGGGCGGAGCGGGCGTCGGGCACGTGAACCACCTGGAAGCCGAGTTCCTCCAGGTTGGAGCGCGTCACCTCGGCGATGTCCGCGTTGTCCTCCACCAGGAGGATGCGGCCCTTCCCGGTCATGGGCGGCAGGCTCGGCCGGGCGCCGTCCGCAGGGGTCTCTTCGGTGGTGCGCGGCAGGTAGAGGGTGACGGTGGAGCCCCGTCCCGGCTCGCTCCTGGCGGTGGCCGTTCCCCCCGACTGGCGGGCGAAGCCGTAGACCTGGCTCAGGCCCAGGCCGGTCCCCTTGCCGATCTCCTTGGTGGTGAAGAAGGGCTCGAAGATGCGGGGCAGCACGTCGGCGGGAATGCCCTCGCCGGTGTCCGAGAGGCTCAAGCCCACGAAATGGCCGCGCAGGCCCGTGATCCCGGGATCGGACAGGTTGACGTTCCAGGCCTCGATGGTCAGGCAGCCGCCGTTGGGCATGGCGTCCCGGGCGTTCACGGCGATGTTCAGGATGGCCAGTTCGAGTTCGTTGAGATCGACCTTGGTGTTCCACAGATCCGCCGGCGCGTTCAGCCTGATGGCGATGTCGCCGCGTAAGGAAGAGCGCAGCATGTCCTGCATGTCGGCGAGGTATTCGCGCAGGCTCACCACCTTGGGCTCGTGGGTCTGCCGGCGCGAGAAGGACAGGAGCTGGCGGGTGAGGCTCGCGCCCCGGTTCGTGGCGGTCTCGATGGCGTCGAGGGAGCGCTTCTGGCGCTCGTCGGCCGGGTAGCGGCGGAGCCGGTCCACGTTGCCCTTCACCACCATCAGCAGGTTGTTGAAGTCATGCGCCACGCCGCCGGTGAGATGGCCCACCACCTCCAGGCGCTGCGCCTGCTTGAGGGCCGCCTCCGCCACCTCGCGCCGCTCCACCTCCGCATGGAAGCCCCGGGTGCGGCGAAGGGCATAGAGGCTGAGGCAGAACAGGACCAGGGTGGCCGGAATGCCGAAGGCGAGCAGCCCCCGCATCACGGCCCATAATTCGCGCCAGATCGCCGCCTTCTCGACGCCCACCTGAACGTAGATCGGATAATCCGGCACCTTGCGGTAGCCGATGCGGCGGTCGATGCCGTCGATCTGCGACACCGCCGAGAAGAGGCCCGATTCCGGCCGCTCCCGGATCGCCTGCACGAAGCCGCTCGATGCGTTCAGCCGCATGGATCCGGTGTCGCGGGAAGGGTAGCGCGCCAGAAACTCGCCGTCGGCCCGGATGAGGCCGAAGGAATCGGCGATGCCGCGGGAGATGCGGGCGTAGAATTCGCGGAAGTGCTCGGGCCGCACCGAGATCGCCACGACCCCGTTGAACGATCCGTCCGGGCTCGGGCGGGCCTGGCTCACCACGAAGAACCGGAAGCCGCCGATGCGGGACGTGATCATGTTGCCGATATAGGTGCCGGCGCCCTGGCCCATCTGCGCCTTGAAGTAGTCGCGGTCCGAATTGTCCAGGTCCCGCGGCACCGGGAGAATCGTGCTCGACACCAGGGGACGGCCCGAGCGGTCGAAAACCCAGATCGCCTCGATCTGGGGCAGGGTGTTCTGCGTCTGCCTCAGGCGGCGCTGCAGGCGCGCTTCGTCGGCGTGGATCTGCTCGGGCGAAAGATCGCGCAGGATCTCGTTTGTTTCCGCGATGGTGCGCTCGATGGTCTGGAAAGCCTTGAGGGTATGCTCCTGGATCACGTCGAGGGCGCGGTCGATCCGGTCCTCCGACTGCCGCTCGATGCGGTGATAATCGCTCCAGGCCGTATAGGCGAAGAACAGGGCGGGCCCGAGCAGGCTCGCGACCAGCAGCACCTGCAGCGGCCAGAGGATGTTGCGGCTCTTCAGCTTTGCGCGATCCACGAAGGTGGTCCTTCCTTGCATCACCTAGGCTGTCTTGTCGTTCGGCATTCGGTCGCCCGGGGCATGCAAGCTCGGCTGTTCAAACCCGCCGATCTGGTTTTGGTTCCGGCAAATGGCTTTATGGAGAGGCGCGGCGGCTTTTCCAGAACCGGAGCGCGGATTCCCCACGAAAGAGTCATCCGGCACGATCTCGGACCCACACCTTTACGGGCGACGCGGCGGCCGCTTCCCATCGGCACAGGCTTGTCCGCTCCCTAGCGCCGCGCCGACACCACGAGGGCGCTCATGCGGTTCTCGACGGAGGCGGGGCCGAACCGCGCCGCGAGGGCCTCGGCGGCCTTGGCCGTGATCTCGTCGAGGCGGCCCGGAGCGCGGGCCTCGATCTCCCCGCGCAGGGGCGTGCCCTGGCAGAGCCCCGTCGCGGGCTCCCGCGGGGAGGGAGCATGGCTCACCTTCTCCACCGTCTCGATGGCCGCATCCTCGAACCCGGCCTGCCGCAGCTCGCCGCGGATGCGGTCGGGATCGGCATAGCCGAAGGGCACCCGTTCGAAGAACCGGGGCGGGTCGTCGGGAAAGAGCCGAGCGACGGCGTCGGAGACAGCCTTGCTGACCGGATTGGCTTCGAGCCGGTCCCAGACCACGCACAGGAAGCGCCCGCCGGGCTTGAGCACCCGCAGCGCCTCCCGGTAGCCTGCTCCCTTGTCGGGGAAGAACATGACGCCGAACTGGCAGACCACCGCGTCGAAGGCCGCATCCTCGAAGGGCAGGGCCTGGGCGTCCGCCTGGCGCCATGTGACCTGGGGGGCCTGGAGCCGGGTGGCCGCGAGGTCCAGCATGGCCTGGTTGAGATCGGTGGCCACGATCTCGACGGCGGGCGGCAGCGCCCCGACCATGGCGCGCGTGACGATGCCCGTGCCTGCGGCGGTCTCCAGGATCCGCCCCTGGGTCAAGCCCCGAAGCTGGCCTGCGGTCTCCTCCGCATAGGGCTCGAAGAGGAGCGGCCCGAGATATTGCTCGTAGAGGGAAGGGATTGAGCCTGCAAACGCGGCATCGGTCGAGCCCATCGTGTCCTCCATCGTCCAAGGCGCGCATGATCGGCCCGACGGCCAAGGCGCACAAGCGACCGGGGCAGGCTCTTTGGCGGTAAGGACGGGGCTCCGACGGAGGGCCTCGGGCGGGAGGAGGCTGGGCCTCGTGGGCTTCCTGCCTCCGCCCCTGCGTTTCAGCGGGCAGCGCCGGAAGGTTTCCGCTTCTCGACCCTATGGCTGTCTCGGGCGCCCCCCCGCGACGGATGGCGGCAGGGTATAAATGCGCGACGGCGAAGAAACGGGTGGCGGCTTCGTGGGCGTGCTTGCCGAGGATCCTGCCGCCTGGGGAGCTGGAACCGCAGCATTGTGGGGAGCGGACGCCTCCCGCTGCCGGGAGCCGAGCATGGACTTGGGCAGGTTGATGGTGATGATGATGTCCTTGGCGCTGCCGAGAACCAGCCGGATCGCGGAAAAATCCTCGGCGGAGCCCTGCAGGTCGCTCGGCTTCATCAGGTAGAAATGCGCCTGCTGCGGCAGGCGCTCCCATTCGAGTCGGAGAGGCTGATGGACGAAGCGGCTTGCCACGACCGGCAGGACCACGGTCTGTTGGGTGCGGGTGATCAGGCTTGCTCGCTGAGGCGCAAGGGGTCCCTGGAAAATGTCCGGGCTGTAGGCCAGGCTGCCGGCCACAACGAGCTTGGCGAAGCACAGGCTGACGCTCAGGCCCTGGTTCTCGGTCCGGGATGCGTTCACGTCCACGTCGAGGCATTCGACGCCATGGCGCGTCCCGTAGGTCCAGTGGCCGCGAGCGGATTGTCCGTTCGGCAGAACCACATCGGCATCCTGTCCGAAATTCTTCACCACGAACGGCATAACGCGCAGGTCCTCGGGCCCGCGAGACGCCTGTGGCAGAGAGGCTGTCGTCTGCGGGGAAGAAGCTGCCGTCTGCGGCACGGACGCTGTGGTTTGCGGCACGGGGGGCTTGGGCTGCGGCACAGAGGCCGTCGTCTGAGGCTCCGGCTTCGGCTGGAGCGCGGGCGGCAGGGAAACCGAAGCGGCCTGAGGATTGCGCAGCGTCCATCCGGACGAGGAGCGCCTGGGGAGGAGCACGCCGCTCCCTTCGAGTTCGGGCTCCTTGAGGATATAGGCCTCCTGGTTGCTGGTGCCGAACTGCCGCTTCTGGACTTCCAGGGAGACCTCCATGGCCTGCAGGTAGTCCATGGTCACGGCGAGGTGCCTTTGCAGGGCCTCTACGATCGCATTCGGGTCGGCCTTGACCTTGCGCGCAAACGACGGATCGCGAAGAACCGCCCGGTGGACCGCCAGGCGCGCGCCTGGCATGGCAATGCGGCGGACTTTCCGCTTTTCACCGTCGAAGCCGCCCCAGAAGGCCATGACGCAGGCGCTGGCGCAGATGCCGCTCGGCGGCACGATGGTGCCGATGCCCTGCTCACGCAGATAGCGGCCGATCTCCATCCCCTCTCCGAGATCTCCGCCCGGAGAATGCCATGACACATAGACCTGGTTCTCGGGATTGAGGGACTTGGCCTTGGGAACGAGGTCCTGGATCCGTTTGAGATCTCCTGCCTCGATCTTGCCCTCGAAATGGAGGACCTGAATGCCGAGGTCCGGCACGGGGACGATCCGCACCGTGCCGGCCATGGCGCCGGCAGGGGCCATCAGGAGAAAAGCCAGAACGGCAGAAACCAGGGAGGTTCTCACGGCGCCCGATCCAAGCTGAGACGTTATTACCTGAACGTCAACCGCCAAGAACGTTGCGCCGTTCCCCATGGTGGGGAAATTTTCGCGGGTTTGCTTCGGAGGAATCCCGCTCTTCCTGAGACCCTATCCTACTCCGCCGCCTGCCGCGTCACCTTCTTGTCCTTCTTCGCCGGATCCTTCTTCAACGGCCTGCGCGCCAGCACCTCCTTGAGGAAGCGGCCGGTGTGGCTGTCCTTGGACCGGGCGATGTCCTCCGGGGTGCCCTGGGCGACGATGCGGCCGCCGCCGTCGCCGCCTTCGGGGCCCATGTCGATGACCCAGTCGGCGGTCTTGATCACTTCGAGATTGTGCTCGATCACCACCACGCTGTTGCCCTGCTCGACCAGCTCGTGCAGCACCTCCAGGAGCTTCGCCACGTCGTGGAAGTGCAGGCCCGTGGTGGGCTCGTCGAGGATGTAGAGGGTGCGGCCGGTGGAGCGGCGGCTGAGCTCCTTGGACAGTTTCACCCGCTGGGCCTCGCCGCCCGACAGCGTGGTCGCGGGCTGGCCGACCTTGACGTAGCCCAAGCCCACGCGCTTCAGCGTCGCCATCTTGTCCCGGACGCTCG
>DATHAU010000151.1:0-5613 GCA_035296545.1 Microvirga sp. | reverse complement strand
GCAAAGTTCGTCCTTTCCCCTCCCCCTTGCGGGAGGGGTGATGGGTGGTAAGGCTGGGTGAGAGGCTCAGCAGGTTAGGCGCTGTATCAGCCTTGCACTCTACATCGAAACGGCGAGCTTTGACCCTGCGACCCCCGCCCTGGCCCTCCCCGCAAGGGGGAGGGAAGAGCGTGCTTGATCCTGAAGACGATCCCCTTCCCTCGCCTTCGGCTCGCCGGGGATGACAGCCGGTCACACAGGCAGCAGCAGACCCTCAATGTCATTCCCGGCCGGAGCGCAGCGGAGGGTCGGGACGAAGTCCCGCAGAAGGGCAACTGTGTTGATCAGGTGGGTTTGAAGGATAAGTTGTGGCGGATGATGGCGTTGAGGATGACGAGGATCTTGCGGGCCAGGGCGATGAGGGCGAGCTTGGGAGGCTTGCCGGCTTGGCGCAGGGCTTTGACAAAGGCGGCCAGGCGCGTGTTGGACCGGGCCGCGGTGAGCGCCGCCATATAAAGAGCATCGCGCACCCGCTTGCGCCCGCTGGTGCGAGGTCCGGTGCAACAGCCTCGTGCCACTGTTCAGGTGAGCGTCGACAAGGCGGGCGGGAACCAAGCCCTTCCACGGTGAACCTCACCAGGAATCCAACGGTCTCCGCCCGTCCCATCCTGACACATCCCAAACACACAGGAATCCATCACGCTGCTCTCACAAGCGGCACCAGTGTTTCCCTCCCCCTTGTGGGGAGGGCCAGGGTGGGGGTGTGAGCGATAGCCTATCAGAACGTGACGCAAACACCCCCACCTCCACCTCCTCCCCACAAAGGGGAGGAGAGCCGGTCGCGTCAGGCGTTGCCGACTTGCGCAAGAGGACATCCATTTCAGACAAGCCTAAGATGGGTGGGGAGGAGAGCCCGTCGCGCCAACCTGCGCGAAGAAGGCCCAGGGCTTCAGGTTTCACGGCAGCGCGGCGGAGCTTGCTCTCTGGTTGAGCGGCAGGGCCAGGACCTTGTCGATCCGCCGTCCGTCCAGGTCCACCACCTCGAAGCGCCAGCCCAGGGCATCCACGTGCTCGCCGGTGTTGGGCAGGTGCTGGATCTCGCTGATCACCAAGCCGCCCACCGTGTGGTAGCTGCGGGATTCCGGCAGGGCCACGCCCAGCACCTCGGCCATTTCGTCCACCGGCATGGAGCCCGCGAGCAGCCAGGAGCCGTCCTCCCGGCGCACCGCGTCCGGATCGGGAGCCTCGCTGTCGGACCGGAACGCGCCGACGATCGCCTCCAGGGCGTCGGCCGGGGTGACCACCCCCTCGAAATGCCCGTACTCGTCGTGGACGAGGGCCATGGGCACCTCGGAATCGCGCAGGACCGCGAGGGCGTCGAGGGCGTAGAGCGTGTCCGGGATCACCGGGGCGGACTGCACATGCCGGCGGATGTCCAGGGACTCGCCGGACAGCATGGCCGCCAGGACCTCCCGCGACTGGACCACGCCGATCACGTTGTCCGGGGCTCCCTCGCTCACGGGCAGCCGCGAGTGCGGGGTCTCGACCAGCAGGGCGCGGATCGTCTCCTCGTCGTCGTCCAGGTCGATCCAGTCCACGTCCGTGCGGGGCGTCATGAGGCCGCGCACCGTCCGGTCCCCGAGGCGGAGCACCCCGGAGATCATGCGGCGCTCCTCCTCCTCGATCACGCCCGCGCTCTCGGCCTCGCCGACCAGCATCTTGATCTCTTCCTCCGTCACCGTGTTGTCCTCGTCCGAGCCGGGGCCGAACAGGCCGAAGATCAGGCTCGTGGAGGCGTTGAGGAGCCAGACCGCAGGCGCGGCGATCCGGGACAGCACCCGCATGAAGGGGGCGACCGCACAGGCGATGCCTTCCGGATTGCGCAGGGCGAGCTGCTTGGGAACCAATTCGCCGACGACGATGGACAGATAGGTGATCAGCCCGATGACGATGCCGTAGCCGAGGGGGCGCGCCGCGCCCTCCGGCATGCCCTGGCCGATCAGGATCTCGGTCAGCCTTCCGCCCAGGGCCGCGCCCGAGAACGCGCCCGCCAGGATGCCCACCAGGGTGATGCCGATCTGGACCGTGGAGAGGAACCGGCCCGAGTCCTCCATGAGGGCGAGCGCCGTGTTGGCCCCGTGGCGGCCCTGCTCGGCCATGGCCTTGAGGCGGGGCCGGCGGGCGGACACGATGGCGAGTTCCGAGAGCGCAAAGACGCCGTTGAGGGCGACGAGGCAAAGAGCGATGACCAGTTCGAGCAACGGTGCCAGGAGCTGCCGACCGGATCGGGCCGCGCTTTCCCCCTTCTGCGACGGATGGCCCCTAACATGGGGCGTCCGGGACCCGCCGTCAATTCGAGACCGGGCGTCGATTCGGGGCCTGCCGCGGATTCAGGCAGGGAACATGTCGATTGCGTCAGCGTGTTTGTTGACAGGACCGCAAATCCTCTTCAGAGGTGGAGGAAGCCACTGATCCCCGCGGGAGAGACCGGGCCTCGAGCCCGGCGCCGAAGGCGCAACCGCCCCGGAAACGCTCAGGCCAAAGGACCGCGCGGGAGCTGGCACTCTGGAAAGCGGCAGCGTCGCAAGACGCCGCCCACCGACGGGCGTAACCTTGGCGCTGATGGCGTCCATGGGAAATCTCTCAGGTCTCGGGACAGAGGGGGCGCAAACAGCGGGCCATGGGGCTCGGTGAAACGCGCGCCTTTTGAGGAAACCCGATGGCCGAGCCAGCGACCAGCGACCAGCCGCTTCTGCAAACCCCGCTCCATGCCGAGCATGTGGCGCTTGGCGCCCGCATGGTGCCCTTCGCCGGCTACCACATGCCGGTGCAGTACCCCGCCGGCATCCTCACCGAGCACACCTGGACCCGCGACCATGCGGGGCTGTTCGACGTCTCCCATATGGGCCAGGCCTTCCTGGTGGCCGAGGACGGGAGCCACGAGACCGCCGCCCGGGCCCTCGAGGCGCTGATCCCCGCCGACGTGCTGAACCTGAAGCCGAACCAGCAGCGCTATTCGCAGCTGCTGGCGGAGGACGGGGGCATCCTCGACGACCTGATGGTCACCCGCGTGGGCGCGCCCGGCCACGAGGGCTGGCTCTACCTCGTGGTGAACGCCTCCATGAAGGACCAGGACTACGCCCATATCGCGGCCCGCCTGCCCAGGGGCGTGACCCTCAACCGCCGGGATGGGCTCGGGCTGATGGCCCTCCAGGGACCCTCCGCCGCCGCGGTTCTGGCGCGGCTTGCGCCCGAGACCGCCGATCTTCCCTTCATGATGTCCGCCGACGTTGAGATCGACGGAAGCTGGTGCCACGTGTCCCGCTCCGGCTATACCGGCGAGGACGGGTTCGAGATCTCCTGCCAGGCGGGGGACGCCGCCAATCTCTGGAACAGGCTTCTGGCCGATCCCGAGGTGAAGCCCATCGGCCTCGGCGCGCGGGATTCCCTGCGCCTGGAGGCGGGCCTCTGCCTCTACGGCCACGACATCGACACCACCACCTCCCCCATCGAGGCCGGCCTGATCTGGTCGATCCAGAAGCGCCGCCGGGAGGAGGGGGGCTTTCCCGGAGCCCACCGCATCCAGCGCGAGATCAAGGAGGGCCCCGCCCGCGTGCGCGTCGGCCTGAAGCCCGAAGGCCGCGCCCCCGCCCGGGAGGGCGCGATCATCGCCACCCCCGAGGGCCGCGAGGTGGGCATCGTGACCTCCGGCGGCTTCGGGCCGACCGTCAACGGGCCGGTGGCCATGGGCTATGTGTCACGGGATGTTTCCACCGCGGGAACGGACCTGCACCTCGTCGTCCGCGGCAAGCCGATCCCGGCCAAGGTCGCATCCATGCCTTTCGCTCCGCACCGCTACAAGCGCTAACAACCAGGGGACCCGAACCATGACCACCCGCTACACCAAGGACCACGAATACATCCGCGTCGAAGGCGACGCGGGCATCGTCGGCATTTCCGACTACGCCCAGGCGCAGCTCGGCGACGTCGTCTATGTGGAGCTTCCCAGCGTGGGCAAGACCCTGTCCAAGGGCGACGAGGCCGCCGTGGTGGAGAGCGTCAAGGCCGCAAGCGAAGTCTACGCCCCGGTCTCCGGCGAGGTGGTCGAGGTCAACAGCGACCTCGAAGCGTCCCCCGGCGCGGTCAACGAGGACGCCGCCGGACGCGGCTGGTTCGTGAAGATCCGCCTCACCGACCCCGGCGAGCTCGAAGGCCTGATGACCGAAGAGCAGTACCAGGAATTCGTGAAGTCCATCTCGTAGGGCGAAAGCAGGGCCATGGCGCACGAATACACGGCCACGATCCGCTGGACCCGGGACGGCGCGAGCTTCCCGGACAACCGCTACAGCCGCGGCCACACCTGGGCCTTCGACGGCGGCGTCACGGTGCCGGCCTCCTCGTCGCCCCTCGTGGTGCCGCCGCCCCTCGCGCGGGAGGATGCGGTCGACCCGGAGGAGGCCTTCGTGGCGGCCCTGTCGAGCTGCCACATGCTCACCTTCCTGGCGATCGCGGCCAAGAAGCGCTTCACCGTCGATGCTTACGAGGACCATGCCCTCGGGGTGATGACGAAGAACCAGAACGGCAAGCTCTTCGTCTCGAAAGTGACCCTCGACCCGAGGATCGAATTCTCCGGCGACACGGTTCCGACGCCGGAGCAGATCGCCGACATGCACCACCTCGCCCACAAGGAATGCTTCATCGCCAATTCCGTGCTCACGGACGTGGTGGTGGCGGGCCTCCCCTCGCACGATTAACCAAAGGTCTTTTGCCGATGCGTTATCTTCCCCTCTCCGACACCGACCGCAGCGAGATGCTGGCGCGGACCGGCGTCGATACCATTGACGATCTCTTCGCCGATGTCCCCAAGACCCTGCTCCTGAAGGAGCCGGTGGATCTGCCGCGCCGCAAGGGCGAGCTGGAGGTGGAGCGCATCCTCTCCCGCATGGCGGCCCGGAACGTGTCGGCCTCCTCCGTGCCGTTCTTCGTGGGCGCCGGCGCCTACAAGCACCATGTGCCCGCAACCGTGGATCACCTGATCCAGCGCTCCGAGTTCCTGACGAGCTACACGCCGTACCAGCCGGAGATCGCGCAGGGCACCCTGCAATATCTGTTCGAGTTCCAGACGCAGGTGGCGGCGCTCACCGGCATGGAGGTGGCCAACGCCTCCATGTATGACGGCTCCACCGGAACCGGCGAGGCGGTGCTGATGGCCCATCGCGTCACCAAGCGCCGCAAGGCGGTGCTCTCCGGCGGCCTGCATCCCCATTACGTGGATGTGGTGAAAACCCTCTCCGAGATGTCCGGCGACGCGGTCGTGGCCATGGAGCCCGACGTGAGCGGGACCGAGGACATCCTGTCGCAGATCGACAACAGCGTGTCCTGCGTGGTGGTGCAGTCGCCGGACGTGTTCGGCAACCTGCGCGACCTGAAGCCCATCGCCGAGAAGGCGCACCAGAACGGCGTGCTGCTGATCGCCGTGTTCACGGAAGCCGTGTCCCTCGGCCTCGTGGCGTCCCCCGGCAGCCAGGGCGCGGACATCGCCGTGGGCGAGGGCCAGTCCATCGGCAACGCGCTGAACTTCGGCGGCCCTTACGTGGGCCTCTTCGCCACCCAGTCGAAGTTCATCCGCCAGAT
>DATHAU010000150.1:0-3331 GCA_035296545.1 Microvirga sp. | reverse complement strand
CGTTGGAGGCGGTCGTGTTGCAGGCGGCGACGAACAGAAGTGGCGCCATGAGAGAGGCGCGGGTGAGGATATTCTTCAAATGCAATCTCCCCTTGCTTTGTGTTGCAAAGAGAAACTGAACCCTAAAAGGGCGACAATAAGGCAATATTATCCTTCCGTTGCATGCATAATCCTTATGAGACAGCAGGCGAATCAGGAATATAGCCTCCCCAACAGCCAAGCTTTTGGGGCTATAGCCTGGATATTGTAGCTCTACTCTCAGATTTTGGCGATCTTCTACGAAGAAAATCGCGGTTGACCCCTGGTCGAGCGGAAGACCTGATCTAGTTGAGTCCCGTTCCTCTTCCACCCGGGACGCGCGAGGGCTGCCGCTTCATGTCGAATCTCCACCCAACGCCGCGTGTGGCCATCATCGGCGCAGGGCCGGGAGGCCTCGCCTCCGCCATGCTCCTGGCCCGGGAAGGCGTGCCGGTCACCGTCTTCGAGCGCGAGCCCGCGGTGGGCGGGCGCACCCGCACCATTCGCGCGCCGGGGGGCTACGCCTTCGACATCGGCCCCACGTTCTTCCTCTATCCGCGCGTCCTGAAGGACATCTTCGAGGCCTGCGGCGAGCGGCTCGAGGATCACGTGGACCTCAAGCGCCTCGACCCGCAATACCATCTCGTCTTCGAGGGCGGCGGCGCGATCCGCGCCACCTCCGACCTGCCGCGCCTCGAACAGGAGATCGCCCGCATCGCCCCGGCCGACGCGCGCAACGTGCGCCGCTTCTTCGACGACAACCGCGCCAAGCTCGAAGCCTTCCGGCCGGTGCTGGAACAGGCGTTTTCGAGCCCGGCCGACCTGGTGTCGCCCGCCATGCTGGCGGCGCTGCCGAAGCTGCGCCCCTTCTCCAGCGTGGACAGCGATCTCAGGCGCTACTTCTCCGACCCGCGGGTGCGCCTCGCCTTCTCGTTCCAGACCAAATATCTCGGCATGTCGCCGTTCCAGTGCCCGAGCCTCTTCACGATCCTGTCGTTCCTCGAATACGAGCACGGGGTCTATCATCCGGTCGGCGGCTGCGGCGCGGTGTCGGAGGCCATGGCGGCCGTGGCCCGTAAGATGGGCGTGGACATCCGCCTGAACACGCCGGTGGACCGCATTCTCTACGACAAGGGCATGGCGGTGGGCGTCGAGGCCGGGGGCGAGCGGCACGCGGCGGGGTCCGTGGTCGTGAACGGCGATTTCGGCCATGCCATGCGCCGCCTCGTGCCGGAAGAGATGCGCCCGCGCTGGACCGACAAGAAGCTCGACGGCGCCAAGCTCTCCTGCTCGACCTTCATGCTCTATCTCGGCATCGAAGGCGATGTGGGCGACCTGGCCCATCACACGATTTTTCTCGCGCGGGATTACGAGCGCAACATCCGGGAGATCACCGGAGGAATCCTCTCCGAGGAGCCCTCGATCTATGTGCAGCACGCGGGCGCCACGGACCCGACCCTCGCGCCGGCGGGACATACGAGCCTCTACGTGCTCGTGCCGGTGCCGAACCTGCGCAGCGGCATCGACTGGGCCCGCGAGGCCCCGCGCTACCGCAGGCTCGCCCTCGACCGGCTGAAGCTCCTCGGCATGGCCGACATCGAAAGCCGCATCCGCTTCGAGCGGGTGGTGACGCCGCAAGGCTGGCAGGACGAGTTCTCCGTCTTCGAGGGCGCAACCTTCAACCTTGCGCACAACCTCACCCAGATGCTCTACTTCCGGCCGCACAACCGCTTCGGACGCAATGTCTACCTGGTGGGCGGCGGCACCCATCCGGGCAGCGGCCTTCCGGTGATCTTCGAGGGCGCGCGCATCACCACGCGCCTGCTGCTGGAGGACCGGGCGCGGCGGCCTGCAGGCCGCAACGAACCGAAGCCTGCCGCGAAAGCCGTCGGCGAAGCCGCGTTGTAGGGGGAGACGCCTTGAGGCGCATCGGATCGATCGGGTGTCTGCTGCTTGCCGCCCGGATCGTGGTAAGAGAGCCCGTGACGTCGATCGTCGTTCCCATCCGATAGGATCCGGCCATGCTGTGGCGCGCCTATGCCCTGCTCTCCCATGGAGGAGACCGCATGGGACTCGGCATGAGAATCAACCTCTGGCGCGGCCACGGGAAACCCAGCCCCTGCCGCCAGCCTGACGATGTGCTGGCCATCCTGGAACAGACGGACGCCGCCCTGTGGTCCGCCAGCGCCCTGGCGGCCTGCGCGGAAAGCGGCCTCCTGCGCCAGCTCGAACGTCCCGTCACCATGGAGGACCTCTCCCAGGCGCTCGCCATGCCGCCCGCCCTCGCCCACAGCCTCGTCGGCGTGCTCGCAGGGTACGGCCTCGTGACCTGGAGCCGGGACCGGGTCCAGGCCGCCCCGGCGCTCCTGCCCTTCACCACCCCGGAGGGGGCCGTGGCCTTCCGGGCGGCGCTCCGCGCGCCCCTGCTCCAGACCGAGGATTTCCGGCGCAGGCTCGGCGAAGGGGCGCTGACCCTCGACGGGTGGACCCATACGGACGAGGCCGTCATCGAGGCGCAGGGCGCGCTGACGCGCCTGTGGACCGATGCGGCCCTGCCCCGGCTGAAATTCCTGCCCGGCCTCGTGGCGCGGCTGGAGAGTCCGGGCGCGACGCTGCTCGATGTGGGCGCGGGGGCGGCGGGATTGTCCATCGCCCTGTGCCGGGCCTTCCCTCACCTGAGCGCCGTCGCCCTGGAGCCTGCGCCGCACCCCGCCGCCGTCGGCGAGCGCCATGTGCGGGAGGCGGGGCTGGCGCAGCGCATCGCCATCCGCCGCGAGCGCGTCGAGCACCTGGACGACAAGGACGCCTTCGATCTCGCGTTCCTGCCGCAGATGTTCCTGCCGGACGCGATCATCGCCGAAACGCTGCAACGAAGCTTTCGCGCCCTGCGCCCCGGCGGCTGGCTGCTGGTGGCGGCCCTGGCCCATGAGGGCCATGATGTTGCATCCGCCGTGAACCGTCTGAAGAACCTGCTCTGGGGCGGCAACACCCGCGCTATGGGAGGCCTGAAGCAGGGCCTTGTCGCGGCCGGTTTCGATCCGGTGATCCGCGCGCCGGGCGGGCGGGCGCTGCGGATGATTTGCGCTCGCCGTCCGATCATGCGTAACTCGCCTTGAAGTAGGCCTTGCAGTCCCTAGAACCAAAGCGACAGGATGCGGGCCCTGCGCAAAGGGAAGCCCGGGAGGCCGGGTCGCAAACCGCAGGCTTCGTCATCGTCCTGCAGGAGGACATTCGTGAGCGTTCAAGGAACTGCAGTTGCCGTGATCGGCGGGGGACTTGGCGGCCTGGCGGCGGCCTGCGTCGCGGCGGCGCG
>DATHAU010000149.1:0-1508 GCA_035296545.1 Microvirga sp. | reverse complement strand
CTCGACGGCCCCCGGGGGCCGGTTCCGGTGATCGGAGCCCCGTCGGCCTCCGCCCGCGGCGGAACCCTCACCCACAAGGCAGGCTACCACCTCTTCACCATCGGCCGGGACGAGACGGGCTTCCTCCTGGCGGCGGAGCTGCGGGGGCTGCGGCCCGACGGAACGGTGGGCGGCATGGGCATGTTGTCGCTCGCCCGCATCGGGCAGCCTCTCGCCAAGGCATGACGCCCCGTTTCCTACGGCTCAGCTTGCGTATTCCCGAATATCCGCCTCAACGGCCAGGCTATAGGCTGCAAGCTTGAGCCTATTGCCCAAGAAATAAACCTTTTCTGGAACCCCCTCAACGCCCCCCCGTTGAAGGGGAGCAGCAGTCGCCCATGAGAATTGCAAGCCTGTCGGCTTGGCGCGGTGTTCTGCCACCCCGAAAACAGGAGTCCACCCATGAAGAAGTATGTTGCCCTTGCGGCCTTGCTTGCATCCGTCTCGACCCCGGCTTTCGCCCAGACGATGATCGACAGCCAGACCTTCCGCATGATGGCGGCGCAGTCCGACGCCTTCGAGATCGCGTCGAGCCGCCTCGCCCTCGAGCGCTCCCGCAACCAGCGGGTGCTCAACTACGCCCAGAACATGATCCAGGACCACAGCCAGACGAGCCAGGCCCTGAACGGCGGCCGCGCGGTCTATTCCGCCTCCGGTGAGTGGCTCGGCGGCTCCGCGGGCGGCGCTCTGGCCGGCGCAGGCATCGGCGCCCTGGTGGGCGGCCCCGTGGGCGCCGTGGTCGGCGCGGGCGTGGGCGCCACGGCGGGCGCGACCGCCGGCACGGCCAATTCTCCCCGGGCGAGCACCGGCACGGCGACCGGCGCTCTCGCCGGCGCGGGCGTCGGCGCCCTGGTGGGCGGACCGGTGGGCGCGGCGGTTGGCGCTGGCATCGGCGCGACGACGGGCGCGGCGGCAGGCTCCGGCGAGGTGCAGGCCACCGGCTCGGTGACCCCGATCCGCCTCGGCGTGGCCTTAAGCCCGGAGAAGACCGCCATGCTGAACCAGCTGGCCTCCACCTCCGGCCCGCAGTTCGACCGCCTCTACGCCCAGGCCCAGGTCATGGCGCACCAGGAGGCCCTCGGCCTCTACCAGAGCTATGCCCAGACCGGCACGGACCCGGCGCTCCGGCAGTTCGCCGCCTCGGTGATCCCGCACCTGGAGCAGCACTACGTCAACGCCCAGCGCCTTCAGGGCAATTCGAGCCGCCGTCGCCGCTAAGCGACCGCAGGATTGAGGGGAAAGAGCGGCGGGTCCTCCGGGACCCGCCGTTTTCATGTGGCCCCGGCAGAGCGGGACCGTCGGGCGCTCGGAGGACGGCTGGTGCGGCGGCGCAGGCATGGTAGAGAGGCCCATGGCCCTGTATCCGCCCCTCGAACCCTATGATTCCGGCCTGCTCCCTGTAGGCGACGGGCACCGCGTGTATTGGAAAACCTGCGGCAACCCTGCCGGAAAGCCCGCGCTGGTCGAAC
>DATHAU010000148.1:0-1951 GCA_035296545.1 Microvirga sp. | reverse complement strand
ATGGGGTTCAGGCTGCTCCGCTCCGCCTGGAGGGGGATCACCCTCGCGCCCAGGGCCTCGATGATCTCCCGGTGCGAGCGCACCCGGGTCACCACCGCCACGTGGAGGCCGAGCTCCCGCGCGGCCCGGGCCATGGGCAGGAAATGCGAGGCGAAGAACCAGTCCTCGGTGACCACGAAGACGAGCCTGCGGCCCTGCACGCCGGGGGCCTGAGCGCTGGAAAGGGGTGAGGACGGCAAGGGACAATCCGGATCAAGGGGCTGCGCCGTTCTAGCGGTCGCGCCCGTTCGAGGGAACCACCCTTGTGCCTGCCCGTTGGCGTGGCTCAAAGAAGGAAGGGCCGATGAACTCCTGGCTGCCGACGATCCTGGCGACGGTTGCGGGCATCCTGTCCACGGCGAGCTTCGTGCCCCAGGTGCTCAAGGCCTGGAAGGAGCGCGACACGGCGGCGATCTCCAAGCGCATGTACATGGTCACGGTCACGGCCTTCATCCTGTGGTCGGCCTACGGGTTCATGATCGGCAGCTGGCCCCTCATCGTCTTCAACCTGCTCAGCTTATGTTTGAGCGGCAGCATCCTGTTCCTGAAGATCCGCAACGACCGCCGCGAGGCGCGAAACCCCGGCGATTCTCCTGCGCCGGCGTCGCAGGGGGAACCCGGGGCGGCGCGGCCCGGTTGACCGTTCAGGCTTCAACCAAGGCGCGCCATGCTGCTGGACCCGAACACCTCCACCGACAATGTCGTCGACCCGCGCGACGCCGCCGAAACGGCGGGGCTCTCCTACGTGTCCGACGAGGAGCCGGGCATCCGGCGCAAGAAATCCGGCAAGGGCTTCGCCTATGTGGGGCCGGGCGGCAAGAAGGTCGAAGACAAACCCACCCTGGAGCGCATCCGCTCGCTTGCCATTCCGCCCGCCTACACGGATGTGTGGATCTGCGCCCGGCCCAACGGCCACATCCAGGCCACCGGGCGCGACGCCAAGGGCCGCAAGCAGTACCGCTACCACCCGGCCTTCCGCGAGGTTCGCGAGAGCACCAAATACGAGCACATGATCGAGTTCGCCAAGGGCCTGCCGGCGATCCGCAGGACCGTCGACCGGCACATGAGCCTCCCCGGCCTGCCGCGGGAGAAGGTGCTGGCCACCGTGGTGCACCTGCTCGAAAACACCCTCATCCGCGTGGGCAACGCCGACTACGCCAAGCAGAACAAGAGCTACGGCCTCACCACGCTTCGCGATCCGCACGTGAAGGTGGAGGGCGCCGAGCTGAAGTTCCAGTTCAAGGGCAAGAGCGGCAAGACCTGGCGCCTGTCGGTCAAGGACCGGCGCATCGCCCGGATCGTCAAGGCCTGCCAGGACCTGCCGGGCCAGGACCTGTTCCAGTATCTCGACGCGGCCGGCGAGCGCCAGTCCGTCACCTCGGCGGACGTGAACGCCTACCTGAAGGAGATCACCGGCCGCGACATCACGGCCAAGGATTTCCGCACCTGGGCCGGCACGGTGCTGGCCGCCATGGCGCTGTCCGAGTTCGAGGAGTTCGACAGCCAGGCCAAGGCCAAGAAGAACCTGCGCGCCGCCATCGAGAAGGTCTCGTCGCGGCTGGGCAACACCCCCACCATCTGCCGCAAATGCTACGTGCACCCGGAGGTGTTCACCTGCTACCTCGAAGGCGCGCTCCTGCTCGAGATCAGGAACGAGGTGGAGGAGGAGCTGCGCGAGGGCCTGGCCGACCTCAAGCCCGAAGAGGCGGCCGTGATGGCGCTGCTGGAAGAACGCCTCTCCCGCGAGATCGAGAAGGCGGAAGGGAAGGCCGAGGACAAGCGGAAGAAGCGCCGCGCGTCAAAGGACAAGGGTGCGGCCGAGGTGCGGGCCTAAGGCCTAAGGCGGCTTCCCTTCGAGAAGCTGCCTATCCATCGTCCGGCAGGAATGCGGCGCAGCACAGAAAAAGAGCTG
>DATHAU010000147.1:0-7792 GCA_035296545.1 Microvirga sp. | reverse complement strand
AGGCGTAAGGACCCAGGAAAATCACCGGCAGGGATAGTCTGGGTGGTGTCATCGTCTCTGCGGCCGGAGCGAACGGGCCAGTTCTCGGATGACATCGTTCTCAAGGCCAAGGTCATCGATGCCCTGATCGTCGTCACTCGCAGGTGCAGGCTCCAACGGACTTGCAGCCACAGGCAGACGAGCACCTGGCTCTTCTGACACTGTCGCCTGATCCCGCAATGGCCAAGCTGTGAACCCGTTCTCCAGCAGATCAAGCACGCTGTTGAGAGCTCCCTCCGTGAGCTCCACCTCAGGGGCCTGCGGCAGACCCTCCAGAGCAATCCGCCGGGGCAGGTAAGCGCGCTCTCCACTAACCTCCGGACCAAACCAAGACAGGGGCTGAAACTGCTCAGTCTCCTGCTGCGGGACCTCCACCGACAGCAGGCTGAGAGGGCCAGGCTCAGTCACCTGCTGGAGGTGGATCTGGTGTGAGCCGAGGAGCAGGCTTGTTCGGACATAGGCCACCTGACCTGGTGCCACAGCCAGCAGGGCCTGAGCTTGGGAGTGGGGTATGCCGGCGCGCTCCTCAGGTGATCCCTCGATGCCATCAGACGAGAGGATGAGGCTGCTCCTGTCCTCCTCGACCTGTACAGAGATGCTGTGGTGCGGCCGGTCCGGAAAGTAGCCTTCCACCACGCGCTCGCCTCCCCTTTCCCGCTGGAGCAGACGAGCCAGGGATGGAGCAATGAGAAACAGGCGGAGCATGGTCATCGGGTAGGTGGTTCCTTGCTGGTGCTCTGATCGGCTCCAGAACACCTCTTCCCTGAAGCTAGAGCACCCTGCTGGTGGAGGAAAGGAGCTTGATCCACGCCAAAGCTCGGCAGTCAGCCAAGCCCTTGACCTCTGTGCCGGACGCGGCACGATGATGTGGCAAGCGCACCTGACGGGACGAAGAGGATCGACGATGCCGACTGGGACTGTGAAGTGGTACAATGAAACAAAGGGCTATGGCTTCATTCAGCCGGATAGCGGCGGCAAGGACGTGTTCGTCCATGCCACTGCGCTGGAGCGTGCCGGCCTGCGGGGTCTGGCGGAGGGCCAGAAGGTCTCCTATGAGGTGGAGTCCGACCGCCGCACGGGCAAGGAGTCGGCCGGAAACCTGAAGATGGCTTGATCCAACTTTGGTTACCTCGCCGCAACAGAGGCCGCTCCGCACGGGAGCGGCCTCTTTATATTCTATCTCAGCTCGATCGATTGCTCTACTTGACAATAATCGGCACGATGAACTGCGGCTACGCTCGAGGGGCTGGGAGCAGGGCATGGTGGGCTTGCCGCAGATCGAGCCGCAGAAATGCGCGTTGTGCTGTTGCATGCCCTCCGCAACCGGCTCCTCGGGGTGAACTGACATGAAACTCGCCCTTCGGAAAACTCGCCCTTCGGATCAGGTCTGGCGGTCGACAGCTGCAGATCCATTTCGTGCTCTAGCCTAGGTTGATGTGAGATGAAGATAACGGACATCGCAATTCACGTCCTGAAGAGCCCACTTTCCGAACCGTTCGCGTTCTCGCAGGGCTGGGTGAAGCAGCGCTCCGCCACGTTGGTGGAAGTGCTCACCGACGAGGGCGTAAGCGGCTGGGGCGAAGCATTTGCGCAGGGCCTAGAGCCGCCCGAGATTGCCGCTACTGTGATTGACAAGGCACTGCGGCCCCTGGTGGTCGGCGCCGACCCGCTGGACACCGAGGTGCTGTGGCACCGGATGTACCACATGACCCGCGACTATGGCCGCAAGGGCTCGGTGGTGGCGGCGATCAGCGCGGTGGACATTGCACTTTGGGACATCGCCGGCAAGTTTCACGAAGTGCCGGTCTACAAGCTCCTTGGCGGGGCCTTTCGCACCAAGGTCCAACCCTATGCCACCGGGTTTTACCGGATCAAAGGCCAAGGCGAGGCCAAGCGTCTGGCTGAAGAAGCGATCCGCCACTTCGAGGCCGGCTTCTCCCTGATGAAAGTAAAGCTCGGCTACGGCATCGCCGATGACATCGCCTGTATGCGCGAGATCGGACGTGCCATCCAGGGGAAGCCGATCACACTGATGGTCGACACCAATCACGCGTACGGCCGTGCCGAAGCGCTCCGGCTTGGACGCGCCCTCGAGGAGTATGATCTGCGCTGGTATGAGGAACCAGTGGTGCCCGAGGACATCCAGGGTTATGTCGAAATGCGGAACAAGCTGACAATGCCGATTGCCGGTGGCGAGAACGAGCATACACTCTTCGGTTTCCGAGAGTTTCTGGGCGCCGGCGCCGTGGACATTGCGCAGCCCGATCTCGGCTCATGCGGCGGTATCTCGGCGGCGCGTCATATCATAGCTCTGGCGCAATCACATGGGGTGCAGGTCAACCCGCACGTGTGGGGTTCGGCCATTGCTCAGGCGGCATCGTTGCAAGTGATTGCCGCGGTGCCGGTCACGAACTACTCGCTCTACGCTGAGGATCCAGTCCTTGAATACGACCGCTCCTCGCACCCATTTCGCCAGCAGCTGATCAGTGAGCCGATCCAGCAGGTCGACGGCTGGGTTGATATTCCATCCAAGCCAGGCTTGGGCGTGGACGTTGATCGCGCCACGCTGGACCGATATCACACCTGACCTAATGAAAGCGGAGGATGGAAGGGCACCCTTCCCGATTTTGTCAACAGCAGGCCATGGCGAGCCGGTTCATCATTTCAGTCCAACATGGGGTGGCTACTATCCTGTATACTTGGACAGTACGTAATCATGCTCAACTAAGGAGGCATAGACAACCGTGGTCATGTCTAGCTAGGGATCAGCGAATTACGTTAAACAGTCCCGCCGCAGATCCGGGACTACGTTGCCACTCTCGACACACGCGGATACGCCAGCTCGACCCTCGCCCGCCGCGTCGCGGTGGTTAATGGTCTTCATCGCTGCCTGATGACTGCGGAACTCGGCTCCCGCGATCCCACGACTGCCCTGTCGGCCGTGACGCAGCTGCGAAAGCTGCCCTTCGTTCTGTCGATGGCGGAGACGGAATCTCTCCTGGAAACTGCCCACAGACTCGCGGCCGACCCCTCAGTTGTCCTTTATCGTCAGGCAGGCTATGCCCGCCGCGCCGCCCTGTTCGAGACGCTATATGCCTCGGGCATGCGCATCGGCGAGGCTCTTTCTCTGCCATCTGATGCTGCTCGTCCTGGAACCCGCATGCTGCTAGTGCGCGGCAAGCGCGACAAGCGGCGGCTCGTGCCCAGTGGCAGAAGGTGGCGTCTGCCCATTCCAGCGGAGCGCCTTCCCCTGGCTGTTCCACTCCGTTCGCAACGAAGGCTTTGACGCGTCAGATCACTCGCTCAAATCGATCGATCCTCAATAGTCTTCCTGAAGTCAGCCGCAAGCGTGCGGCGCAACTCCGCGGTCAAGGGCGTGGGGTTGGCCTTGTTCCATTCTCGCTGCGCCCTCTGGATGAAGCCCTTCCGCCGGCGCTTTGCCGAACCCGGAAGGTAGGTGGCCAAGGGTTCAAAGTTCCGGCGCAGTTGAGCCTCTGTTCGCTTCCTCGATGGCAGGGCGGCCTCCACAGCTTCAGCCGCGGCTATATCGTCCAGCGTTGGATCGGGATGGCGGGCCAGAGCATCGTCCTCGATCTGGTTGAAGGCTGCGTCCTGGGCCTCATAGTACTGTTTCAGGTCAGGAGCATGTTCGAGGAAATAGGCTGCTATGGCCTCATCCTTGATCCACCATTCTGGTTGAGGGGAAGAGGCATCCCGGCCGCTTATCCTTAGAGTATTCACCATTTTGATGGCAGCCTTTTCACCTTGGTCGAGGTCTCAGCGCTTTTGACTTCGGGATGCTTGCGCAACAATCAGCCCCTTCGGCATCCTAGCGACGGCTTCCCGCGTTCGAGCCCTGTCCAGAAGTTGCTCGCACGGCTCTCACGCTGGCATGTGCTGGGCGAGAACCTCGCGCCCTCGAGCATGCCTCCGGTACTCTGATGCTGTTTTCATGGTTCTCCCGTCTGGAAGGCATTCACATGCCTCCTCATCCCTCTCCGGCTGCATCACTGATTTCTGGGTTTCAGAGCCACGCCCGAGCTTCCTCCAAGCTGCCGAATGAATGTTGAGGCTCCGTAATCCAGGCTGCGCTCGATGTGTTGCCGCTCCGGATCAGACTGGCGATGACCGCCTCACCAAGCACAGCACGCCATAGTTGCCAGGCGCCAGCCGAGAGACTGTGGAGGTCATTGCAGCATGTTCTGTCGAATACAGGCTCCGGCATCCTGCCGTTCCATCGAAGATAGCTCTGAGACCCGATACCTTCAAGAACGCGGAGCAGGCGCAAGAGATAAGGCCAATGATGTAGCGACTTCCGGTGTGGGGTCCTCAGGGTGATCGTGCTGCTCAATCCACACCCACACAGCAAGGTCGGCGTCCGCTGATCGCCGTACGAGCCAGTAGCCTTCCTCGTCGCAGTGCTTCACTTCAGCGTACGGGCGCAGGAACTCATTGATGGCTCCCATAGCGTCACCGTACCCATTATAAGCTTCTCGGATGTGCCCATAATCGAGCGGGCGCTCAGAGCGGCCGACGAGTTGCCATCGAACCTGGTATGGCATCGGGACCCCCCATTGCGGGTGGCGCAACCGTCCGATTAGCTCGACCGATGACTCTGCTTGACGATAATTGGCACGATCATATCGCCCCAATATCCCTCCTCAGAGTGGAAGCGCTTGACCCTCTTCAACTCTATTGACAGGCCATGGCTGACGCAGTTCATCACTGCCTCATTCACCCTATGGAGCTCGTTTGCAAGGATCCGGATGGCTGAATCCTGCTCGGGAGACATCGAGCTGGCGTCCTCGTCAAATCGGCTCTTCAGTTGCGGCTTCTCAGATCCAGTCATTAGTGTTTCTCCAGCTAAACTCCAAGGCTGACAGCCGCATTTTTCATCCTGGAAAGCCTGCGGCCTCAGCGGCGGTGTACTTCGACAAAAAACATCCACAGAGCAGGCTTAGCCGAACTGGTTCATGGTGTTGTGGGCACCGCCAGCCTTGACCGCGGCCTCGCCTGCAAAGTACTCCTTGTGATCGTCACCGATGTCGGAGCCCGCCATATTCTGGTGCTTCACGCAGGCGATGCCCTGGCGGATTTCCTGGCGCTGAACGTTGCGCACGTAGCCGAGCATGCCTTCACTGCCGAAGTACTCCTTCGCCAAGTTGTCAGTTGACAGAGCCGCCGTGTGATACGTCGGCAGCGTGATGAGGTGGTGGAAGATGCCGGCGCGCCTCGCTCCGTCAGCCTGGAAGGTGCGAATGCGCTCATCCGCTTCCCTAGCCAATTCCGTACCGTCATAGTCCACGCTCATCAGCTTGGCGCGGTGGTACTTCGACACGTCCTTGCCAGACTTCTCCCATGCATCGTAGACCTGCTGGCGGAAGCTGATGGTCCAGTTGAAAGATGGCGAGTTGTTGTAGACCAGCTTCGCATTCGGGAAGATCTCGCGGATCCGGTCCACCATACTGGCGATCTGGTCCACATGCGGCTTCTCGGTTTCAATCCACAGCAGGTCAGCACCATTCTGCAGGGCGGTGATGCAATCGAGCACGCAGCGGTCCTCGCCCGTGCCGGGGCGGAACTGGAACAGGTTGCTTGGCAGCCGCTTCGGGCGCAGCAGCTTGCCGTTGCGATTGATCACCACATCGCCGTTGACGCAGTTCTCAGGAGTGATCTCCTCACAATCAAGGAAGCTGTTGTAGAGGTCGCCGATATCACCCGGCTGGCGGCTGAAGGCGATCTGCTTGGTGAGGCCGGCACCCAGCGAGTCTGTACGGGCCACGATCAAGCCGTCATCGACGCCGAGCTCGAGAAAGGCGTAGCGTATGGCACGTATCTTGGCGAGGAAGTCCTCGTGGGGAACAGTAACCTTGCCGTCCTGGTGCCCGCACTGCTTCTCGTCCGAGACCTGGTTCTCGATCTGGAGGCAGCAGGCGCCGGCCTCAATCATCTTCTTGGCGAGAAGATACGTTGCCTCGGCGTTGCCGAAGCCGGCATCAATGTCAGCAATGATTGGAACGACATGGGTCTGGTAGTTGTCGATGGCGTTGAGGAGTTCCCGCTGCTTGACCGTGTTGCCGGCTTTGCGCGCGGCATCAAGGTCGCGGAACAGCAGGCCGAGCTCACGGGCATCGGCCTGGCGCAGGAAGGTGTAGAGCTCTTCGATCAGGGCTGGAACGCTGGTTTTCTCGTGCATGGACTGGTCGGGGAGCGGACCGAACTCCGAGCGCAGGGCGGCGACCATCCAGCCGGACAGATAAAGGTAGCGGCGCTGGGTGGAGCCGAAGTGCTTCTTGATCGAGATCATCTTCTGCTGGCCGATGAAGCCGTGCCAGCAGCCCAGCGACTGGGTGTAGAGCGACGGGTCGGCATCGTAGGCGGCCATGTCCTTGCGCATGATCCTGGCGGTGTACCGCGCAATCTCGAGGCCGGTCTGGAAGCTGTTCTGCAGCCGCATGCGGGCGACCGCCTCAGGATCAATGCCGTTCCAAGTGCTCTGGCCCTCGACCAGGATTTGAGCCTGCGTGATCTGATCGTGGTACGCCATATCCATGTTCCTCGACAAAGTTGAGAGCCTGAATAGGAGTATAGGGCACCCGACAAACCGTGAAGCTGAGTTAAGGTGGAGGTGTAAAGCTTTACAACATGGCTCGTGTAAACCTGTAAACTATTGACAAATCGCTGACTGGTTCCTGTCTGCATCAACGCTTTGATCTTGCTCACGAAACCCATATGAGGTGTGTCGATGATGCCTAATTATCTGAAGCGGAATGAAGATTTCTAAGCCAAAAGGAGGAACGATCCAAACTGGGTATAGAGGCTGAGAGCGCCTGCAATCTGTGACAAAAGCCATGTCAATATTGTGACAGAGCAAGTCGCTGTGAAGGTACGTTCGTGACTTGGAAGCCTTCCAGCAGGAGCCAATCTTTCAGGCTCTAAAGTATGAACCAAGGGCAATAATGTCGCTCATTCTGTGATCTCGCTGGATCTCCAACGCAGTACCCTCTGGCTAGAAACAGGCACTATCTCCATTATCCGGCAAGTCGCGGATGACGGAGAACCCTTTCCTCTTTCGTCATTGCAAGCCATTGACGAGCCGGGTCATCTTGTCCATCCAACCTAGAGGTGGTTATTTTTCCAGTATTTTTGGACAGCACCGTTCCATGCTCAACCACAAGACGCAGTGACGATCACGTTAGATAAACCCGATGCAATCCTTCTCAAGAGATCAGCGAATTACGCTGTACAAGCCTGTTGACAAAAAGTCCGCCAACAGACCCGTGGTACGATCCTCTTGACCAGGGGGATTTCACATGTGTGAAGCGTCGCGCATGCAATACGCCTCTCAGCCGTCCGGGAGCAGGCGATCCACCTTTCAAGATGGCGATTGTGGTGGATCTGTGGGGTCGACATCAGCCTCGTGGGGGTCGTATGCCTCGGGTGAGGAAGTCACCGGCTGTCGCTCAATCCTCCGGCGAACCTGCGGTGGTTCGGCTCCACGATGAAGCTCGCTCAACCGGTCGACGATCCTGGCATCCGCCTGGGTGATCCGCTGGGCCTGCTGCACATAGTCCAGCCACGTAGGCGTATCGTAGCGCTCGGTCCAGAGCTCTGGTTCGACCAGGTCGCGCAGCAGGTGCCAGTGGCGAGCCCCATCGCGCCGGCGGATCCGCCGCCGCTCTGCCATCAGGGCGAGGAACTCCCGCACGTCCTCCTCGCGGATGCGGTAATCGATGGTGATCACAATGGGACC
>DATHAU010000146.1:0-2053 GCA_035296545.1 Microvirga sp. | reverse complement strand
GCGTAGCTAGCCCGCATGAGATGCACTTCACCGGCTTTTCTCGAGGTTGGTGGCCCTGTGTCGAAAAGGCGGGAGGGACGCCAACAGGATCCGGTGGTTGGTTCACGGTGCCGCCCACGAGACGGCAGTGCCCCGCGGGATGGTGGGCTTTGAGGGTTGATCCTCGGTGCCTACTCGCCGCTGTCGATTGCGGCGATGGTCTGAGTATCGCTGTTCGGCTTGAGCAGCGCCATGGACGCTTCGGAGAGGTAGCGGCGCTCGCCTGCTTGCCATTCGTCGTGTATGTCGGCCAGAACGGCGCCCACGAGCCGGATGACGGCGGCGTCGTTGGGAAAGATGCCCACGACCCGGGCACGTCGCTTGATCTCCTTGTTGACCCGCTCTAACGGGTTGGTCGACCAGATCTTGGACCAGTGCGTCCTGGGGAATCCGCTGAAGGCGAGGACCTCGGTCTTGGCCGCGTCCATCAGCGGGCCGATCTTGGGGAACCGGTGGGCGAGCTGGTCGCGGACCTCGTCCCAGGTCGCGGCGACCGTGTTGGCGTCGGGCTGGGCGAAGACCGTGCGAAACACCGCGGCGACCATGTCGGTGTGCGTCTTGGGCACGTGCGCGAGCAGGTTGCGGGCGAAGTGGACCCGGCACCGCTGGTGCGCGGCGCCCTGAAACGACCGGCGTAGGGCGGCGACCAGGCCAGCGTGCTGGTCCGAGATCACCAACCGGACCCCGCCGAGACCACGCTTCTTCAGATCGGTCAAAAAGGCGCGCCAGAACACCTCGTCCTCGCTGTCGCCGACGTCGAGGCCCAGCACCTCCCGAGCCCCGTCTGCGGTGATCCCGGTCGCGACCACCACCGCCATGGACACCACCTGAGAGGCGCTGTTGCGCACGTGCAGATACGTCGCGTCGAGGTAGACGTAAGGGAACTCGATGTGGTCCAGGCGCCGGCTGCGGAACGCAGTCACGACGTCGTCAAGGCCGGCGCAGATCCGCGAGACCTCGGACTTGGAGATCCCCGAGTCGATCCCCAACGCGGCCACCAGATCATCCACCGAGCGGGTGGAGACACCGGCAACGTAGGCCTCCATCACCACCGCATACAGCGCCTGGTCGATCCGGCGGCGAGGCTCGAGAATGACCGGGAAGAACGACCCCTTACGCAGCTTGGGGATCTTCAGCTCCACATCCCCGGCCTGAGTCGCCAGCAGCCTGGCACGCGAGCCATTGCGGTCGGTGACCCGCGACTCGCTGCGCTGATAGCGAGCAGCGCCGATCTGCTCGCTCGCCTCGACTTCGATCAGCTCCTGCATCACAAGACGCACCGACTCGCGGATCAGATCCACGCCATCACCGGCACGGAACGCTTCGAGCAACTCGGACACGGCAGACTGAGACAAGGCCATCGGTGGGTCTCCTTCAGTGAGTGCTTGGCCGTACACACCGAAGATCTCGCCGATGGCCCCTACACGCGCGGAGCCGCTCCGACCACCCTCAAAACCCACCACCCGAAGGGACGCCTACGCACTTCGAGCCGACCGAGGACGCCGATCCGGAGCATGGAAGAAATGGTAGGCCAGCGTCCGACGCCCACGACGCCAATCATTATGGCGCCAGCGTTGCCAGCCCCATCGCCCTCGGCCGTCGAACCCACTAGGAGATCCGGATCACGGACGACGGCAACCGCCTGGTATGCGTCCCGCGCCGCACCTTGATCCGCACGTCCACGCCAAGTTGACCAGCACGAAGCGAACGTCATAGCCACCGCACATGGTGTCCGTCACCACAAGCGCCTAGAACTGCGTCAATCCGGGCGATGGACGCGTCAACGGGACGGTAGTTACGGTTAGGGATCCCGCTGTGGCACGCTCCGCTTGCCGATCGGATGGCACCGCAGTCAGCCTCTGAACCGCCGCGCGAACACGCTGGGGCAAGGCTCCAGGCTGGGGGCGTCAATGGTGAACGCGGACCAGCAAATGTCGTTGCAGCGGGCTTGATCTTCGAGCACGAGGTCTCGAACCGGGTCCGGAAGCTGCTGACGTCGCCACTCCCGCTCCAG
>DATHAU010000145.1:0-7859 GCA_035296545.1 Microvirga sp. | reverse complement strand
GACGAGCTTGCGGTAGAGGTAGGAGGTGGGCCCGCCGCCGATCACCTCGGCGAGCAGTTCCAGGGTGTAGCAGTCGCGGTGGGTGGCCGTGCGGCAGGACGGCACGAGATAGAGCCGCTGCAGGGTGGGCTGCTCCACCTTGGGGTTGGCCACGGTGACGTGGCGGGCCGCCACCGGCTCCGGCTCCCGCGGGCGGAAGCGCGCCGGGCGCTTTCCGTGCGGGGCGACCCGGCCGTAGGTGGCCTCGGCGAGGCGGCGGACCTCGTCCTCCGCGATGTCGCCGGCCACCACCAGGATACCGTTCTCGGGGGTGTAGAAGCGGCGGTAGTAGTCGAGGGCGTTGTCGCGGTTGAGCGTCTCGATCTCGTGCATCCAGCCGATGATCGGAATGCCGTAGGGGTGGTGCACGAAGAGCGACGCCGCCATGGCCTCGGAGAGCTGGGCCGAGGGGTCGGTCTCGACCCGCATGCGCCGCTCCTCCAGCACCACGTCCCGCTCGGGCGCGACGACGGCTTCCTCGATCAGGAGGTTCGTCATGCGGTCGGCTTCGAACTCCATCATGACCTTGAGGTTCTCGCGGGCGACGCGCTGGAAATAGGCCGTGTAGTCGAAGGACGTGAAGGCGTTCTCCTGGCCGCCGAGGCTGGACACCACCTTGGAGAACTCGCCTGCCGGGTGCTTCTGCGTGCCCTTGAACATGAGGTGTTCGAGGAAATGCGCGATGCCCGACTGGCCGATCGGATCGTCCGCCGAACCGTTGCGGTACCACATCATGTGGGTCACCACCGGCACGCGCCGGTCGGGGATCACCACCACGTCGAGGCCGTTGTCCAGGGTGAAGGACGACAGGTCCGGACCGCTGCCTTCCGTCTGCCCGAATGAGGACGCGTCGGCGCGAAGGAGGGGCTTAGAGGCAGGGTGCATGACTTTTCAACCTTGGCGGAATCACATCGATACTCAGGATCCGATGACGCGAATAATGCAATTCGGACGGCAGGCAGGCGAGGCAGGGCGCGAAACGGCTTGCGGGACGCCGGGAGCAGGCTTGGCCTTGCGCGGCCCCTAGAACGATTTCAGGCGAAGCGGGGGAGCCCGTTCGCCTGGAAAATGAGACATCGACAATGGCTTAGCGGTTCTGCTGCTGCCGGATGAAGGCATGCGGGCTGTCGGGATCGCCCATGACCTTCGGATCCTCCGACGCCTTGAGAGGCGCGCCGTTGGCGGCCTTGAGCAGGCCGGCCGGGGGATCGCTGAGGTAGCGCCGCTCCAGGCCGCCGCCGGTCAGCTTGACGTCGTCGTTCCTGGACATGGCGCGCAGCTCGTCCGGGGTGAGGATGCTCTTTTCCGCCTGGCCGCCCACGAGCGTGGGGGCGCGGTTGTAATTGTCAGGGTTGCGGCCGGCGCGGATCTCGTCGATGGAGAGCGGCTTGGCGGTGCTGTTCTTGTAGAGCTCGGTGCTCGTATAGGGCGTGCGGGCCTCGGCGGCTGCCTTGCGGGCGGCGGCCACGTCCGGGTCCTTGGGCCAGTTGGGGTTGCGAGCCTCGACGCTGCCCTGCACCGGGGGACGCAGCTCCATCTTGGGCGGAAGCACCAGGGGAGCGCGCTCGTTGTAGACGATGGGCGCCTTTTCCTTGGGAATGATGCCGATGCTGCCGAGGAGGCTCTTCACGACCTCGCCTTCCTGGGCGGATGCCCCGGAGGCGGCCAACAGCAGGGCCAGAGCGGCCGCGCGGCACAAGATTGTCATTCCCTTCATGGCACCCACCATTGCTTTCTCGTTGTGGCTGGAACGCCTGACGGCTCATTCTGGCGAACATAAGGCGAGTAAAAACCGCCCTAGCGGGTCCGCTGCCTGTCCAGCACGAAGGAGTCATAGAGCAAACCGAACACCCCCGCAACGATGGCCGCATCGGCCACGTTGAAGACGTACCAGGACCAGTCGCCCACGCGGAGCTGGATGAAATCGAACACCGCCCCATAGGCCAGCCGGTCGATGACGTTGCCCAGGGCCCCGCCCACGATCAGCCCCAGGGACGCGGCCAGCACCCGCCCGGCGGCGCGGCGGATCCAGAAGGACAGGCCGATGGCGGCCAGGATCGACACCGCGATCAGAATCCAGCGCCCGAGGGCGCTGTTCTGCTGGAATAGGCCGTAGGAAATGCCCCGGTTCCAGACCACGATCAGGTTGACGAAGGGCCCAAGCTCCACCGGCTCCCGCACGGGAAGGTCGTAGACGAACAGGGTGTAGAGCTTGGTGGCCTGATCGAGCGCCAGGGTAGCGGCGGCGGCCGCAAAGCCGAGAAGGGCGGCGGTCGAGAGACCGCTCCTCTTCGCCCTGGACCGCCCTGCCCCATGGGTCGAGCGGGGGCGGCTTGCCGCCCGCTGGCGCTGCAAGCCGGCCGGATCGGCCGGGCCCCTGCCGGGAAGAGCCTTGTCGGACTCGTCGCGCTCGATCATTCGGCCGCCGCTTTCCACTGGTCCCACTCGCGCAGGGCCGCCGCGTCCCGGGGCGTCACATCCGGATAATCGGGATCGGAGCCCACGTCCGGCGCGACCTTCCACGAGCGGGCGCATTTGCGCCCCTGCGCCAGGGCCGGCGTCACCGCGACGCCCTTGACCTCGTCGAGGCGGAAGGCGTCGGCCGGCCCCTCGCCCTGCGCCACCTGAATGGCCGAGGTGATGCAGATCTCGGCAAGGTCGAGGCCCTGCACCGCCTCGAACAGGCTCTCGTCGGCGATGTGGACGCGAGGGGCCGCCTCCAGGCTCGCGCCGATGCGCTTCTGCGCCCGCTCGATCTCCAGCGCGCCGGTGACGACGCGGCGGACCCGCCGCACCCTGGACCAGCGCTCGGCCAGCGCATCGTCGCGCCATTGCGGCGGCGCCTGCGGGAAGGTTTCGAGATGCACCGATTCCGCATCGGGATAGCGCGCGAGCCAGGCCTCCTCCGCCGTGAACGCCAGGATCGGGGCGATCCAGGCCGTCACGCAGCGGAAGGTCTGGTCGATCACCGTAAGCGCGCTCCGGCGCACCTTGCTCGACAGGGGATCGCAATAGAGCGCGTCCTTGCGGATGTCGAAGTAGAACGCCGACAGGTCCGTGGTCATGAACCCGTTGAGAAGCGCGATCACCCGCTTGTAGTCGTAGCTCCCGTAGGCCTCGCGCATCTCGCCGTCGAGTTCGGCGAGGCGATGGAGCACGAAGCGCTCCAGCTCCGGCATCTCCGGCACGGCCACCTTGTCCGACTCCCGGAAATGATGGAGCGAGCCCAGCATCCAGCGGATCGTGTTGCGCAGCTTGCGGTAGGTCTCGGCCGTGGTCTTGATGATCTCGGGGCCGATGCGCTGGTCGTCCCAGTAATCCACGGAAGCCGTCCACAGACGCAGGATGTCCGCGCCGAAATCCTTGATGATGGCTTGCGGCGCCACCGTGTTGCCGAGAGACTTGGACATCTTGCGGCCCTGCTCGTCGAGGGTGAAGCCGTGCGTCACGACGATGTCGTAGGGCGCTCGTCCCCGCGTGCCACAGCTTTCCAGCAGCGACGAGTGGAACCAGCCGCGATGCTGGTCCGAGCCTTCCAGATACATGATCTGATCGGGCCCGCCGTCGACCTTGCGCGTCACCTGCAGGTCGTCGCGCTTCTCCAGCGCGAAGGCGTGCGTGCAGCCGGAATCGAACCACACGTCGAGGATGTCGTCGACCTTGTCGAAATCCGCAAGGTCATAGCCGCCCGCCCCCAGGAAGCGCGCGCCGTCGTCGGCGTACCAGGCATCCGCGCCCTCGCGCTCGAAGGCCTCCGCGATGGCGGCGTTCACCCGATCATCCTTGAGGATCTCGTTGGTGCCCTTCCTGACGAACACCGCGATGGGCACGCCCCAGGCGCGCTGGCGCGACACCACCCAATCGGGCCGGTTCTCGATCATGCCGTTGATGCGGTTCTCGCCCGATTCCGGCACCCATTCGACGCTCTCGATCGCCCGAAGGGCCCGGGTGCGGAGCGTGTCGCGGGGGCCTTCCTCCGGCGGGCGCAGGGTGTCCAAAGGCGCGATGATCGACAGGATTCCAGAGGGACGCGTCCCCTTCGGCTCGCCGCCCAGCTCGCGGTCCATGGCGATGAACCATTGCGGCGTGTTGCGGAAGATGAGCGGGCCCTTGGAGCGCCAGGAATGGGGATACTGGTGCTTCAGACGCCCGCGCGCGATCAATGCGCCGACCTCCAGGAGCTTCCTGATCACCGCCTCGTTGGCGCCCGCATCCTTGCCCTTGTCGTCATAGATGCGCTCGCCCGCGAAGAACGGCACGTCGGGGAAGTAGGACGAGTCCGGCGCCACCGTGTGGGGCACTTCCCCGGTGCCGCAGGCGGCGAACACGTCCCGGTGCTTCACATAGGTGTTGTAGTCGTCCGCCCCGTGGCCGGGCGCGGTGTGCACGAAGCCCGTGCCCGCATCGTCGGTGACGTAATCGGCCGGCAGCACCGGAACGCCGAAATCCCAATAGCCGTTCGCGCCTTTGAGGCCGCGGAACGGATGGGCGCAGCGCTCGATCATCACCGGCAGCACGTCCTTCACGCGCTCGTATCCGGAAACGCGGGCGGCCGCGAACACGTCGGCCGCGAGCTTGTCGGCGATGACGAGCCGGTCGCCCGCCTTGGCCCAGTTGTCGCCGGCCGCGTCCGTGACCGTGTAGAGGCCGTAGGCGATGGCGTCCCCATAGGCAATGGCCCGGTTCGCCGGGATGGTCCAGGGCGTGGTCGTCCAGATGACCACGGAGGCGCCGTCCAGGTCGCCGTCGAGGGTGTCGGTGATCCTGAACCGCACCCAGATCGTGGTGGAGGTCTTCTCGTGGTACTCCACCTCGGCCTCGGCCAGGGCGGTTCTCTCCACGGGAGACCACATGACGGGCTTCGAGCCGCGGTAGAGCTGGTCGGACACGGCGAATTTCATGATCTCGCGGGCGATCTGCGCCTCCGCGTCATAGGACATGGTCAGGTAGGGGTTCTGCCAGTCGCCCCCGACGCCCAGGCGCTTGAACTCCTCGCGCTGCACGTCGATCCACTTCTCGGCGAAGGCGCGGCACTCGCGGCGGAACTCGACGATGTCCACGTCGTCCTTGTTCTTGCCCTTGGCGCGGTATTCCTCCTCGATCTTCCACTCGATGGGCAGGCCGTGGCAGTCCCAGCCGGGCACGTAGTTGGAATCGAAGCCCAGCATCCCCTGGGAGCGGACCACCATGTCCTTGAGGATCTTGTTGAGGGCGTGGCCGATATGGATGTTGCCGTTGGCATAAGGAGGGCCGTCGTGGAGCACGAAGCGCGGGCGGCCCCGCTGGACCTCGCGCAGGCGCTCGTAGAGGCGCATCTCGTTCCAGCGCTGCAGGAACTGCGGCTCGCGCTGCGGCAGGCCGGCCCGCATGGGGAACTCGGTCTGGGGCAGGAACAGGGTTTCGGAATAGTCGCGCGCGGGGCTTGCGGTCTGATCGGTCATGACGGTCAATTCGGTCTTGCGTGGCCCGCATGGGGCGGGCGCATCAGGCTTTCATCGGGGCGAACGGCTCGAATCCCGGACCTTCGCAGGTTACGCGAGGGCCGGGCCGATAATTCGCGCGGCAGGGATGCGCGCCGCAGGGGAAGCCTGAGCCGTGGACATGGGGAGCCTTTTAGCAGCGCCGGGCCGGATAATAAAGCGTGGTGATTCCGGTTGCAGTTCCTATTTAAGAGCCGAGAATAAAGCGAAGGCCTCGCATCCGCGGGCAGGAGGATTGAACCATGGCCGATTCGACCGCCACGGCAGGACAGCGCTCCCGCGCAGGCTTCGACCTGACGCCCCCCACCGCCGAGGAACTGGGCAGGCTCGTGGCCGATCTCAACGACGAGGAGCGCCGGGTCATCCTCGACCACGGCACGGAGCGCCCCTTCTGCGGCATCTTCAACGAGGCCAAGGACAAGGGCATCTATGCCTGCCGCCTGTGCGGGCTGCCCCTGTTCAACGCGGGCGCCAAGTTCGAATCCGGCACCGGCTGGCCGAGCTTCTTCGACCCCATCGACCGCGCCCATGTGGCCTTCGTGCGGGACACCAGCTACGGCATGGTCCGCACGGAGATCCGCTGCGCCCGCTGCCAGGGCCACCTCGGCCACGTGTTTCCCGACGGCCCTCCCCCCACGGGCGAGCGCTACTGCATGAACTCAGTCTCCCTGCGCTTCGTGGCGGAGGGCGACCCGCTCCCGGACGATCTCGGCCGGGGCGCCCCGGAGGGCGAGGCGGCTTAAAGGCGCCTCGAAAGCCATGGGGACGATCAGCCAGGAGACGCCGGCCATCGACGGGGCGGATTTCTATGTTGGCCTGCCGGTCTTCGACCGGTTCTCCCGGCTGACCGATCCCGGCATCTACACGCCCCTGCCGGACGGCTGGATTCTCGGCCTCAGCGACATCGTCCGCTCCACCTCGGCCATCCAGAGCGGGCGCTACAAGGAGGTCAACACGGCGGCCGCCTCCGTCATCGCGGCCATCGCCAACCGGCTCGGGAGCCACGATTTCCCCTTCGTGTTCGGCGGGGACGGGGCAAGCTTCGCCCTGCCCGCAGCCCATACGAGCCTGGCGCGGGAGGCCCTCGCCGCCGTGGCCGCCTGGGTGCGGGACGAGTTCGGCCTGGAGCTGCGCACCGCCCTCGTGCCCGTGTCCGAGATCCGGGCCCAGGGGCACGACGTGCGCATCGCCCGCTTCGCAGCCTCGGCGGACGTGGCCTACGCCATGTTCTCCGGCGGCGGGCTGGCCTATGCGGAGCGGCGGATGAAGGACGGCGCCTACACGATTCCGCCGGCCGCGCCCGGAACCCTGCCCGACCTGACGGGGCTCTCCTGCCGCTTCGACGAGATCCTGCCCGAGCGCGGCGTCATTCTCTCCCTGATCGTCCTGCCGGGACCCAAGGCGGATGCGGGGGTCTTCGGAACCCTCATCGACAAGGTTCTCAATCTCGCCGAGGACCGGACCGCCACCGGGCGGCCCGTTCCGGCCGGGGGACCGAAGGTGGCCGCCCCCTTCAAGAACTTCGGGATCGAGGCCAAGGCCCTGAAGGGCTCCTCCGGGACGGGCCTGCGAGGTTATGCCCGGCTCGCGGCGCAGCGGCTCCTGTCCTTCGCGATCTTCAGCATCGGACGGCCCATCCGCAGCTTCGATCCGGCCCGCTACCGGCGCCAGCTCGTGGAAAACACCGATTTCCGCAAGTTCGACGACGGCCTGCGCATGACCATCGACTGCACGCCGGACCTGGCGGACCGCCTGGAGGGCCTGCTGGCCGAGGCGGAGCGGACCGGGGTCGCCCGCTACGGCCTGCACCGGCAGGGAGCGGCCCTCATGACCTGCTTCGTCCCCTCGCCCACCAGCGCCGACCACATCCATTTCGTCGACGGCGCCATGGGCGGCTACGCCATGGCGGCGCGGGCGCTCAAGCCTGTCGCATAGGATTGGCAAGACATCCCAGAGCTTGGATCAGAGGTCAGATCCTATGACGCGGGAATGGTCCAAGTTGGCGGTGCATGAACCCTCCTCTCCCCTCACCTTCAGGCTTGTCTGAGAGGGGCTTTGTCTCGCGCAGGGAGCGCGCCCTGCTCTCCTCCCCACTCATCTCAGGCAAGCCTGAGATGAGCTTCATGATGCGCAAGTCGGCGACGCCTGACGCGACGGGCTCTCCTCCCCCTGGTGGGGAGGAGGTGGAGGTGGGGGTGTGAGCACCAAGCTTTCATAGGCTATCGCTCACACCCCCACCCTGGCCCTCCCCACAAGGGGGAGGGGAAAGAGGGCGTGGTTCTGAGCCAGGGATTCCCTTCCCCTCCGCTGCGCTCCGGCCGGGAATGACACTGTTGGTGC